>JAKSBK010000599.1 GCA_022361155.1 Pseudomonadota bacterium | reverse complement strand
GCTAACGCCCGTGGGTCTGAACGTCAACTTTACCGCCCGCTCCACCCGGCTTGGCCGAGCGGGGCGCCAGCATGGCCGAGACAGCGGGCAAGCGCAAGCCCCTCGGCGAATTCGTCCAGGGCGATCGAGTTCTAACCGCGCCCCGCCACGAGATGAACACGGCGAGCAGCAACTCGACCCGCCAGCTACCATCTGCACACAGAGTCACGATCATTTTCCATCCCTATTGTCTAAGTTGCTGACCCAAGCGTCCCCGGCCGCGTTCACCCGCGCCGGAAAAACGGACTGCACCGAGAACTCGATAGCCCTGCGAATTCGTCAGGCGGGCCGCCCCAGCCCGCTAGCACTCAGTCTTGCCGGGCGGCGGCGCGCGTGACACGCTTGGGATTATTGACATTCGGCGCTTCGGGGGGTGACAGTGGAATGCTGCGAAGCGTCAGGAGGTCGGCTTGGAGATACTCTTGGCGCTCGCGGGTGCTTCACGGGGCCGCCCGAACGCGCGGCTCGGCTGTGCGCGACACACGAGCTCTGGCTCGATCGGTTGGGGCGCTTTCACCCGGACCGGCGCTCCCCACCCGGCAGGCTGCGTCGCGCGCGTCCCGACTTCGCTGAGCTGTCTATGCGCCCTGTGGGCTTCCGCAGCGGTTGCATGCTCGTCCAACGCCGCCGGGCCAACCGACCCCATGCCGGCTGCCCCGACTCCGGTGGGGGGCTCTGGCGGCGTGCATGTCCAATTCGAGCTGGCGCGGTGGCCGCTTCGATTTGGCTCGGTGCCTTGGCCGGACGACCTGTATCTCGACTCGACGGGACGTATCAATCTCGCAACGACTACGGCACCCGCGGTCACGACAGCGCCCGGAGCCCTGCCCCTTCTGGGACCGTGGATGCAGGAACTGCAAGGATTTAGTCCGGTGGCACCCGTCGTCTTCTACCTCGACGGTACGCTGGACTCCTCCACGCTACCTCGTCACGAGCGGACATCGACCACCGCCCACGCAAGCGCTTTCTTGCTCGATCTCGATCCAAGCTCCAATACGGCATTCCTGCGTATGCCGGTCGTCTACCACTGGAACGCGGCACGCCGACAGCTCGCCATCCAGCCAGCACCTGGAGCGCCGCTCGTCCCTGGGCGCAAGTATGCCGCAGTCGTTACGCGGATGGTTAGGGCCGCGGACGGCAGCGCGCTTCAACCGTCCCCGGACTTCGCTCGCATCCGCGACGCAGAAACAGTGCCTCAAGACCCACTGCAGGCGTCGGCGTACGATCACTTCACTCCGGTACTGGACTTGCTCGAGGCTCGGGCCGGAATCGCCCGCAAGCAGATCGCCGCGCTTGCGGTCTTCACGGTTCAAGCGATCGATCGGGACTTGTCGGACGCGCGAGGGATTCTGCATGAGCTTCCACGCCCCAGGGCGGAGATCGACTGGCTCGCCAGAGACCATCAGCTGGAGGCGGTGCTGGGAAGTCCGCTGACCCGTCAGTACGGGCTGGATCAGAAGGGCGGGGTCCTACACGACAACATCGGGTGGATGGTACATGGACGGCTACGCGTGCCCAATTTCGCGATCGGTCGAGCCGGAGCGCGGCCGCGCTTTGGGCGCGACCCGCAGGGCAGGCTGAGCACGCCCAGCTTCGCCCACGTACCCTTCACGCTATGGCTGCCGAGGGGGGACACTCGTAACCGCCAGGAAGCGCTCCCGGTAGTCCTCTTTCAGCATGGCTTGGGGGCGGAGCGCAGCGACGGTCTCGCCCTGGCGGACGCCCTCAACGCATCCGGATTCGCCGTGCTGGCCCTTGACGCACCCATGCACGGGCTGCGGCTAGCCCGCAGCGATGTGAGCAATCGCTTCACCGGTGTTCCAGTGCCGGACCTCTTCGGGGACTCTCGCGGAAGCGAGGTTGCGGAGCTCTTCCTGGGTATGAAGACCCTGGACATCGACCCCACGTTCGTGCGCGACGTCCGTGCCCAAGCCGTCGTAGAGCTGATGAGCGCGGTTCGACTCTTGGGTCAAGGGGACTGGTCCGAGCTGACGCAGCGTGACAGCAAGCTCGAGCAACTGTCGTTCGACGCCGACCAGATCGGCTTCGTGGGAATCGACCTCGGCGGCGAGCTCGGGGTCGTGGCCGCCGCCAACGAGCCCGCGCTGCGTGCACTGGTTGTTGTGGGCAGCGCTGCACCCATCGTCGACGCTGCCATGGATAGCCCGGTTGCGCACCAGCAACACCTCTCCCCCCTGTTGAGCGAGGTCGGCATGGATCCGTTCAGTGTCGACCTCGGCAACGATCCGCCGCCTCGCTGGCCTACGCTGGTGCTGTGGCAGACCCTGCTCGATCGATCCGACGCCGCAGCTTTCAGCAGCGTGCTGCAACAAGCCCGCGTGCACGTGCTGGCGATCGAGGCACGCCACGACGAGATCGTGCACAATCGGTGGAGCGAAGCGCTGGGGCGGGCCCTGGGCTGCGATTTCGTAGGAACGCCACGCCATCTCGATACCATCCGCTCGGTCACCGCGCCCGTTAGCAACAATTACACGGCCGGGTCGGAGCGAGCGACGCGCGCACTCTTCGAGTTCGCCCCGGCTACCCATGAACTGCTGCTGCAAACACAGGGCGAGAGTCGCTACCAACACCCGCTCGAACCGCCTTTCGCTCCCAAACCCCCCGAAGCTGTGAGCAATCCGATAGACAGGGCACTGGGCCAGCTAACGTTCTTCTTTCAGTCCTGGCGCCAGGGGTCTACGACGGTCGTCGACAGGACCGCGCCACCGCTACCGTGACGTGCGCGCAATGACATCGGCTATATCGCCCCAGAGCTTCTGGAACATCGTTTCGCTAAAGCGGGCCCCGCTATGGAGCCAGCCCGGCGAGTCCTTCCCGTTCACGCGGTGAGGAAACTGGCCGACCACATCGAGGTGATCACCCACGTAAACACCTCCGAGTCGACCCCACACTTGGCTCAGAGTCGGCACCATTCCGTCGTTGGTGCCCGCACTCAACGGTACCGGGAGCTCGTACTGCAGGCGCCTCTCGATGTCGTCGCCGGGGTAGGGGTACGGGTAGTGCCTGTGCTCGCGAGCACTGATGGCGTAGGTCATGCGAAAGATGAGGTGCGTCATGAGCCTATATGGATCGAGCTCCAACGCTTCCGAGCTCGGCGGCGGCGCGGCAGTGACGAAACTCACGTACCGAGTCGCTTCCCTATCAGCCACCGCCGCGTTGAACAGGTCGATCGCCTCGGGCGTAAGCTGAATCATGGCTCCTTGATCCGAGGCCACGGCACGCAGGAAATCGTAGATTTCGTGATCCGACTTGTGAGTGATTCGCTTCAGCAAGCGCTCGGCAAAATGATCCAGTGCCGTGCCCCTGCGGCCGAGGATATCGTCGTAGTGCGCAAGCTTGCTCATCAACTGCGCAAGCGCATAGACGCTCACTCGACCCGGTGCGCTCGTCGCCAGTAGAGTCAGAACGTAAAGCACATAGCGGCCGTTCATGCTGGTAAAGAAGTTGGCCAGTGGTGTGCCAAAATGGGGGGTGGATAGCAGCGTGGCCGAACGCGCGTGATCGCCGATCTGCTCCTCGTCCGTAGACGCGTCGAGACGAACACCGGGTGTGAGAAGGAGCCGTACATCGAGCCCACCGGTGCTGTGGCCCACGAAATGCAGGTGTTTCGCATCGAGCCCCCCCTGCGAGCGTACGACATTCAGCAATCGCAGGGCACGACGGCGAATCGAGCTCGTCGGCTGGGTCGCCACCTCGAACAGCGTTGCGTCGACGCCCTTCGACTTCAGCGCTCGGTCAAGGACGTCGGTGACGCGCTGGAAGTAGCTGAGCGATCCAATCTGATCGAAACCAAAAAAACCCGGAACGAGATAAACGTGGACGTCGGAAGCCATCCGGCAACTCTAGCCCACGCTGCGAACGGCTGCGATGAAAGCTCTGATCTTGACTGCGTCCTTGGTGGCGCGAGCCGCCTCGACCCCGCTGCTCACGTCAACAGCATGAGGGCCCACAGTGCGTATCGCTTCCACCACGTTTTCGGGCGTCAGTCCGCCCGCCAGCACCAGCGGATGGCGGGACGCGATAGGAGCGACGCGCGGCCAACTCGCAGCAATCCCCTTACCGCCCCCCGCCGGGCCGTCGACCAGCACCCCTCCGGTGGCGAGATCCCGAAAGCCCCCGCCCGCTGGGCTGGCCTGATCACCGCGCGCGCAGCTGTTTCGCTCCTGCCACTGCCGAATCCGCGACTGCAGGCCCGAGCCATCGAAGAACACCGGTAGCGTGGGGATCGCCCGCAATACATCGGCGCCCGAATAGACGGCCTGCAGGATATCGAAACCCAGCGCGAAGACGCGGCTTCTCAGCGCCTCATCCATGCGACCCACGACCGCTACGGTGCATACCGCGTGGGAACGAGCGCACTGCAGCAGCCTCCGAGCCCGCTGCTCGCTGAGCTTGCACGGCCCGTCGGACAGGACGAAGCCGAGCGCATCCGCACCCGCCGCCGCAGCAGCATCCACGTCTTTGGCACACGTCAGCCCGCAGACCTTCACCATTACACGTTGCCGGAGGCTCGAACCGGATTGGAGCACTAGTGTCCTACTCCCTGAATCCCAAATGTCGCACATGACTGCCGGGCCCTTGACGCCGCTCGAGCTAGTGCAGCGCATACTCGAGGAGAACACCGCCAGCGGCCGTCAGAACCGGCGGGAATCCATCATAATCCCTGGCAAGCGGTACTAGTGCCTCGCCACAGGAATCCTGGTTGGTTGGGGCCTGCAGTGGGGCTCGCTGGCAAGGCGGACCGACGAAGACTGCGGTTCATTTCGATGCGGTGCAGCGCATATTCGAGGAGGTCCCAACGCCGCCAGCGGGC
>JAKSBK010000598.1 GCA_022361155.1 Pseudomonadota bacterium | reverse complement strand
CCTCACGGACGAAGTTTGACACGATTCGATAGAACGCTTCTTGAGCTTGCTCCTGGCCAGCGAGGAACTCCCGTCTGCGCTGGCCGTCGCTCGCCTGGAACTCGAGATCGAAAACGCGCCAACGCCGCGACTTACCGTAGGATCGCTCCACGATGTGGTGACCGAAGTAATCGAAGCAGCTCTTGAGATAGCGGGCCGCGTCGCGAGTGTGGCGACGAGGGTGCTCGAGCACCTGCCGTAGGTACTCATCGTATGACAGCACGCGCTTCTCGGCCAAGAAGCGGTCACGGACTGCAGCGCTCAAAGACTCGAGCTCGCGGTCGTCGTTGGTCATTCAGGGCCCGCGGAGAATAACTCGTGTGTTTCGGCGAGGACTGGGCGCCGCTGGCGAGGCGCGACGACGAGGAGTACTGGAAATACTCTGAGGAGGAGCAACACGGCCAGCGCTGGTCAGAACCGGCGAAATGGATGAGCTCTTCTTCCGCGGGCCCTGAGTGAAGGCGAATGTGGGTGCGGCTCCCGGCGGCTCCCAAGCGACGGGTCCAGGCGGCCGCAGGTTCGATGCCAGCGCCACGCTCCTGCACCGATTGTGGCCCGCCATCGTTGACGCCCCGGTTCGCGTAAACCACTATGCTGTCAGCCTGGAGGAAATTGCAATGCCCAATGTAGTTGACAGTTTCATGGCAAACGTGATCGCCAAAAACCCGAGCGAGGCGGAATTCCATCAAGCGGTGAGAGAGGTGATCGAGTCCGTGATGCCGGTCGTCGAGACGACACCGGCCTACCGGCAGGCCCGAATCCTGGAGCGGATGGTGGAGCCCGAACGAGTGATCGTCTTCCGGGTGCCATGGGTCGACGACCGCGGCGATGTGCACGTAAATCGAGGCTTCCGCGTCGAGATGAACAACGCCATTGGACCCTATAAAGGCGGGCTGCGCTTCCACCCCAACGTCAACATGGGCGTGCTCAAGTTTCTGGCCTTCGAACAGGTGTTCAAGAACAGCCTGACCACCTTGCCCCTGGGAGGCGGAAAAGGCGGGTCCGACTTCAACCCCAAGGGCAAGACCGACAACGAAGTCATGCGCTTCTGCCAGTCGTTCATGCGCGAGCTGTTCCGCTACATCGGACCTCATACCGACGTCCCGGCCGGCGACGTAGGCGTGGGGGGCCGCGAGATCGGCTATCTTTTTGGCCAGTACAAGAAACTCAAGAACGAGTTCACCGGCGTGCTGACCGGAAAGGGCCTGAACTGGGGCGGATCCCTCATCCGGCCCGAAGCGACCGGATACGGCGCGGTCTATTTTGCACAGGAGATGCTCGCCACACGGGGCCACGACTTCAAGGGGGTTACCGCGACCGTGTCAGGTTCCGGCAACGTCGCCCACTATGCCGTGGAGAAGCTGAACGAGCTTGGCGGCAAAGCGATCACGCTGTCGGATTCGGACGGGGTCATCGTGGATGAGGACGGCATCGACGCGCACAAGCTCGCCTGGGTGAAGGAGCTCAAGGAGGTTCGCCGCGGCCGCATTCGCGAATACGTCAAGCAGTTCCCCAAGGCAGCCTACCTGGAAGGCAAGCGCCCCTGGGCTGTTCCCTGTCAGCTCGCGCTGCCATGCGCCATCGAGAACGAGATCAGCGCCGAGGACGCCCGCACGCTGGTCGACAACGGCTGCGTCTGCGTGTCCGAAGGCGCCAACATGCCGTCGGTGCCCGAGGCGATCGGCATCTTTCTGGAACGCAAGATCCTGTTCGGGCCCGGCAAGGCAGCCAACGCGGGCGGAGTTGCAACCTCCGGGCTCGAAATGGCCCAAAACGCCATGCTTCTCAACTGGCCGCGCGAAGAAGTGGACGCGCGGCTTCAGAGCATCATGAAATCGATCCACAGTGCCTGCGCCGAGCACGGCAAGGAAGGCGATTTCATCAATTACGTCAAGGGAGCCAACGTCGCGGGCTTCATCAAGGTCGCGGATGCCATGCTCGACCAGGGTGTAGTCTAAGGCGTCGGGTCAGAATAATGTTGCCAGATCGGTGCCGCGCGCTTCCGCCGTATCGCGGGTTTCGAGGCGCCCGGCCAACCCGGCGCCTAATGTAGCGTTTCCTCGATGGCCCCGGCGACCACCGCCAGCAACCTTCCGGCTCGATCCTGGTACGAAACGTTCCGGCAT
>JAKSBK010000597.1 GCA_022361155.1 Pseudomonadota bacterium | reverse complement strand
TCCTCGCGGCCGTCCTCGCAATAGCAGACTATTGCTGCGGGTTCCGCTGCGGGCGCGCCCGCCCTGGCATCGATTCTGGACAGGAACGGTAGGCTTTTTGCAACGTGCCAGGCCGGCTTACGTCCTCGCGGCCGTCCTCGCGATAGTCTACAGGAACCAACTAGACGAAAAGCCGGTCCGTGTAGGTTGACCGGCTTTTCGAGCAAGAAGTCCTTACCATCGTGGCCGTGGTCGGGAGGGAGAATCTCCTCATGACACGGTGGGAGCTGGTGTCGACGCTTTAGGCATCCCGATGAAGCTTGTCGGGCCCGCTCACCACGCCGAGGGTGACTCCCTGGTTGCACGAAGAATAACGAAGATTCTTTCCTCCACGATCCTGTCGAATCCCGACAGAGGGACCTTTTCACGGTAGCTGGCAGCCACCATTCGGTCAAGGGCCCTATGTAAGCAGCGTTTCGCGTTCCAGCGCGTGCCCTGCCAAGTACTCGCGGGCGTGCATTCGCCGCCTGCCGGCTGGCTGCAGCTCCTCGATCGCGAGCACGCCTTGGCCGCACGCCACGTCAATGCCGTGCGCGTCGGCGCGCACCACGCGCCCGGGCGGTCCCGCGCAACCATGCGCCGTCAGCACATGCGTCCGGTGGAGCTTGATGGGTTTACCGTGCAGGCGGGCGAACGCACCCGGCCAAGGGCTCATTCCCCGCACGTGATTGAATACCGAAACGGCAGGCTCGGCCCAGCACACGCGGCCGTCCTGTTTTTTCAACAGCGGTGCTCGGGTCGCAAGTGAAGGGTCCTGTGCAACCGCTTCGAGGCGTCCTTCGGCCGCGGCCAGCAGATTCTCGGCGAGCAGCTGGGCGCCGAGTACGGCCAGCCTCTGTGCCAATTGGCCGGCCGTTTCGCTCTGACCGATCTGAGTGCGCGCTTGTGCCAGCACCGGACCCGTGTCCATTCCCTCGTCCATCTGCATCAGGGACACACCGGTCTCGTGTTGGCCGCGTACGATGGCCCAGTGCACAGGCGCCGCGCCTCGCAGCCGCGGAAGCAGCGAGGCATGGACGTTGAGACAGCCCAGCTTGGGCGCGTTCAGGATGGCCGCAGGCAGAATACGACCGTATGCAACGACCACGCCCACGTCGGCGTTGTGCTGCCGTAAGCTCGCAGCAAAATCGGGGGTGCGAATACTGGATGGCTGCGCGACCGGCAGACCGTGTTCCAGAGCGAAGGTCTTGACACGCGGAGCTGCAAGGCTCAGGCCGCGACCGCGCGGTCGGTCCGGCTGGGTCACCACCAGGCGAACTTCGGCCATACGAGCCGTCTGCTCTAGACATGGAACCGCAAAGGCGGGGCTCCCAAAAAAGATGACACTCGGCCTGCTCCCCATAGTCGCTGCTCGCTCCCAGAAGCTTCTGCCACGGTGCCGGAGAGGTCAAGCCCACCGCGGTTGGATCAAGCCAGCGCGGTTGGATCAAGCCAGCGCGGTTGGATCAAGCCAGCGCGGTTGGATCAAACCAGCGCGGTTGGATCAAACCAGCGCGGTTTCCGTCGCGCGCTTGCGCATCGCGCGCTCGATAAGCCGCCTGCGCAGCAGGCTCACTCGATCGACCAGCAGGCGGCCCTCCAGGTGATCGTACTCGTGCTGAATAGCCACGGCCAACAATCCATCGGCCTCGAGCTCGAAGCACGCGCCACGACGGTCCTGCGCTCGTACCTTGACTCGCTCCGCACGCTTGACGTCTTCCGTGACGCCGGGGAAGGACAGGCAGCCCTCCGCCCACACGACCTCCCCTGATTGGTCCGCGAGTTCGGGGTTGACAAACACTCTTAGATCGCTTGGCTCGTCGTCCCCGTTGGAGACATCGACCAAGAACAGGCGCAGCGGCACACCGACCTGGGGAGCCGCCAATCCGACCCCGGGTGCGGCGTACATGGTCTCCGCCATGTCGTCGATCAACCGGCCGAGATCCGTCCCGAAATCACTGACGGTTAGCGCGCGTTCCCGCAGGCGTTTGTCAGGGTACTTCAGGATCTTCCGAACAGCCATGGCACCTAGAGCATACCTATCACCGTGGTGTCACCCTCGCAAGTTTGGGTTGCGCCGGGACGATGGACGCGGCCTCAGTGTTCAGCCTCTGCCCGGTGAGCTGCGCGGGGCAACTCGAAGGAGATCGTGGGGCTCGGGGTACCGTCGGGGAACGCTGCGCCGATCAGCGAGAGCACCCTGAGCGAGCTCGTGCGCGCGTCGGACTGCACGAAGACCGCGCATGGCGTCGTGCCACAGACGGGCTCCAGCGTCGTGCTGACCGGTGAAGGATCCGTCAGCACGTCCTTGGCGCGGAACTGGAATCGCGCTTCCGTGGCGACAGGTTCGGTCTGGTATTCCGAGCTCGGGGCGTAGCCCTGTGCGACCTCGGCGGCCGTGGGCTTGCTGGTGCCAGCCGCTGGAGGCGGTGCACCCATTCGAACGAAACGCAAGTTGGTGCCGTGGCCGCTTGCGTGCAGCACGATCTTGAGCTCGCCGCCCTTTGCGACGCGCTCGGGCAAGATCGCGCAGCTGCCTGTTGCGGCCTCACGGCAAGCCGACTCCACCGCTTGCCACCGGGTCGCGAAGTCGCTCCAGGGCCGGGGATCCGCCCCCTCGATCGCCGCGTGTTCGTTACCTGTGTACGCCGTAACTTGGTAGCGTTCGACGTGCAGCCAGCCTCCCTCGGTCCCGGCCCCGCCTGCCTTGCGGACACGAAACGCGAGGCGCCGCATGCCCGCCCGCGATGCCGCCCGCAGCACTAGCGCAAGCGTGTCGTAGGGCACCTGTGCGTGCGCCGAGATCGCCACCTGGTCGCGTGCCGCGCCCCTCGAGAGGGCATCGTCCAGTTTGGGCACGCTAGCTCCGCCCCGGTCCGCCGCGGCGATACGTCCGTGTTCCAACTCGAGGGTCGCGACGCTGTCCACACGCAGCTCGGTGGGGCCGATCTCCACCTTCTTGGAGCTTCGCGGCTTGCCGCCCGCGATGCGCAACGCTACCGGCAGCTCGAGCAATCCCAGCAGTGGACCAGAAGCCGGCTGGGGAGCCGCTCGCTTGCCAGCGTCGCAGCCGAACACCGCCAGGAGCGGCACGATCAGCAACCATGGGGCGACGGGCCATGCGGTTCGCCTTGGACACTCCCTCATCGCTGGCGACTATAACCTCGATGCGAACCGGAGGCGATGGGCTTGGCGCGTCGGCGCGCCTGCCGAATGTTGAGGCGCCGGGCGGCGACCACGGCTATGGTAGACCTGCTATCCAGTTCGGAGGCGCTGCCGTTCATGAGCAAGACCCAACCGCATCTATCCCGCCGGCTCGAGTTTCAGCGCATGCGGGCGGACGAAATGCGCGCCCGGGCGTGCGGGTTCCGCGAAACCATGAGCCGGCGGCGAAGCGTACGCGACTTCAGCGACGAGCCGGTGCCGCTCGAGGTCGTTCGCGAGTGCATTTCCGCGGCGGCGACCGCACCATCGGGAGCAAACAAGCAGCCCTGGACGTTCGTCCTGGTCACGGATCTCGAGCTCAAGCACCGGATACGCGAAGGCGCAGAATCGGAGGAGCGTGCATTCTACGGCGGTCGAGCCCCGCAGCGCTGGATCGAGGACCTGGCCGCGTTGGGCACGGACGCCTCCAAGCCCTTTCTGGAAACCGCGCCCGCACTCATTGCCGTGTTCGCACAGCGCCAGGGCACCCAAGCCGGCCAGCGCCACTACTACGTTCAGGAATCGGTGGGGATCGCTGTGGGCATCTTGATCGCGGCGTTGCACCACTCAGGCCTCGCCACGCTGACACACACACCGAGCCCCATGGGCTTTCTTGGCAAGATCCTAGGGCGGCCGAACAACGAACGCGCCTACTTGCTGATCCCGGCCGGTTACCCGCAACGAGATTGCTGCGTGCCGGCGATCGAGCGCAAGCCCCTGGCCGAAGTTCTGATCGAGCGCTGAAGCATGGCTTTCCGCTGGACAAGCTGGTTTGCCGACAAGAGCCGGCAGCGGGTGGCAACCCACCTGATCTTCGGGATGCTGGGGGCCGGCAAGACGACGCTGATTCGCCATCTGCTGGGGCAGCGACCGCCGCTTGAGGCCTGGGCTGTGATAGTCAACGAAAACGGCGAGGCCTCGCTGGAGCCGGACAAGACGTCCGCGACAGGCGATCCAGGGGTTAGCATTCATCCGGTCGGTGGGGGGTGCGTTTGCTGCGATGCCAGGCTCCAGATGCAGATGGTGCTTCGCGAGCTCGTGCTCGAGCGAAGCCCCCAGCGTTTGCTGATCGAGCCTACCGGCGCTGGACACTCCCTCGGCGTTCTTCGAAGCCTGCTGGAGTCGGAGGTTGCCGAGCGTCTGGATCTCAGGGCCACGCTGTGCGTCGTTGACCCACGCCACCTGCAAGACAAGCGCTTCACGGAGTCCAGTGAGTTTCAGCAGCAGGCGCAGCTGGCCGATATTCTGCTGGCCAACAAGATCGATCTGGCATCGAAGGACGAGCTGCATGCCTTCGGACGTTGGGCCGCGACGCTTGCCCCCGGTGAGGCCCGGGTGCTTCGGGTACAACACGGCCGAGTTGAATTGCATGCCGTCGATCGTCGAGCGGACCTGACACGTCTGAGCCTAGGCCGGCAGCAACCACGGGAGGAACCGAGCCCGAACCGGGGTGCCGGGCACGGCGCTCGGGACGTGCCCGCGCCAAGCAAACCCCTGCGCTCGCAAACGCGCGACGGCGGTTGTAGCTGGTTGTTCAGCAAGGCGGACGTCTTCAGCAAGAGCAAAATCATCGGGGTGGTCATGGATTTGGCTGGACACACGCCCGCATTCGCCGGGATCAGGGCTGCGCTGCGCACCGACGCGGGTCCCACGGTGCTGACCTGGCAACGGGGTACCCTGCGGTTGGCCAGCGCCGGCGAGCTGCCGGAGAGCCGTTTCGAGCTGCTCGAAGGAGCTAGGGCACAGCGGGATTGGGATGCGATCGAGCACAAGCTGCTCGGCGCGCTGCTGACCCACGAAGACGCGGGGGAATGAACGCGGGAGGTCGGTGCCGTCGAGTCAGGGCAAGCTGCGGGCAGCAAGCGGCGCAGGGCGAGTCGCGCTCTCGAGGGCGGGTCTGCACGCTGGCGCACGTTGCGCGAGGGTCGCTCGTGAGGCCGTCGCTCGTGAGGCCGTCGCTCGTGAGGCCGACCACGCAGGCTCGATCCCGCCAGGACGCTGCTTGGCTCGCGCGATCCTGGGCCTGAGCTTGGCGCTGTAGTAACGCACGAAGCGACGAAGCGCCGGAACATCGCTCTTCGGAATGCCGGCACCCGGTATTCGGCGCATCTTCTCGATATACAGATCCCAATGCCGGGGCTCGCGGATCGTCGTGGTCAGCGAGCGTGAAAGCGAGTGACAGCGCGTGCAGCGTCTGGCAAAAACCTGGTAGTCGTCGCGCACCTCCTCAGGCGCGTCACCGAGCTCTACGGCGGCGATCCGGGAGCTCGCGGGCTCGCTATCTCTTGCTTCCGAAAGGGCACCCCCACAGCCCGAAAGCACCAGCAGCAGCGCGGGCGTGAAGAGCCTCGTCCGGGCGAGGCGAAGCTTGGCCGAATCGACGCCCACGGCGGGGTCGACACCAAGCTTCGACGGGCTCACGCAAAGCGCAGAATCGACGTTCGGCGCGGAGTTGAGATCCAGCGTACAACCGGCGGGCGGCATAGCATGGGCGCTGCGCCGTGAAACGAAAGCCGGGTCGAAGGCGAGACGTGGCCGTCCCTGTCTTGCGTATCCAGTCATCGATTCAGCTCCTCCTGGCTGCCTGTGTGGAATTGAGGGAATTGGGTCTACCTGCGCTGCACCGAAGCGGGCTTGTTGATCGATCGCCCGATTGCCTGGCCGTCCAAGCGTGCTAGGGGGCAGTAGCCGCTTGTGGATGCCTCCTCTTCGGTATACGTGGACACGATCGCTGCACGCAAAATTGCTGCAGACCTGCTCGCAATCGAGCGTTTCCGCATCTGAGCTCCACGTGCAGCCGGACCAAACACGCACGACGCAGGAACAACTTCATGTCATCTCTCAGTGAACATTTCGACACGGAAACCGAACAACTGCTCGCCTACCAGTGCAAGGGAATCCAAAAGAGCTCGCTGCAGCTTCCGGGCCCGGATTTCGTGGACCGCGTCCTTTGCGCCACGGACCGCCCCGGCACGGTGCTGCGCAACGTGCAGCTGTTGTTTGACTCCGGGCGCCTCGGCGGCACAGGTTACATGTCGATTCTTCCTGTCGATCAAGGCATCGAGCACGCTGCCGGCGCGAGCTTCGCCAAGAACCCAATCTACTTCGATCCGGAGAACATCGTGCGCCTGGCTCACGAAGGTGGCTGCAACGCGGTCGCTTCGACGCTCGGCGTTCTGGGTAGTTGCAGCCGCAAATGGGCCCACAAGATTCCCTTCCTGGTCAAGCTGAATCACAACGAGCTGCTCACCCATCCCAACGAGCACCAGCAGGACCGCTTTGGGTCGGTGCGGCAGGCCTTCGACATGGGCGCGGTGGCCGTGGGAGCCACCATCTACTTCGGCAGCGAAGACAGCCGCCGCCAGATCGACTACGTCTCCGAGATGTTCGAGGAGGCCCACTCGCTTGGCCTCGTCACGGTGCTGTGGTGCTATCTCCGTAACAGCGCGTTCAAAAAGGAGGCCGACCATCACACGTCGTCCGACCTCACTGGACAAGCCAATCATCTCGGCGTGACGATCCAGGCAGACATCATCAAACAGAAACTCGCCACCCATACGGGCGGCTACGTTGCACTGAACATGGGCGGCAGCAGCTACGGCAAATTCGACGCGCGCATCTACACCGAGCTGCAGGCCGCGGCCAAGGACGGCGGCGGTGGCCATCCGATCGAGCTGGTCCGCTACCAGGTCGTCAACTGCTTTGCAGGACGCAGTCCCATGCTCAACTCGGGCGGGGCTTCGAGCGGGCAGGGCGATTTCGCCGAGGCGGTGAAGACCGCAGTCATCAACAAGCGCGCCGGCGGCGTCGGCTTGATTTCGGGTCGCAAGGCCTTTCAGCGCTCCATGCAGGACGGTGTAAGGCTCCTGAACTTGATCCAGGATGTCTACCTGGATAGGTCCATCACGGTTGCGTAGGTTGCGTAGTTCGTGCCGTCCTCGGGCAAGACGATGCGATGTGGTCTGGATGATCAACGCCGGTGACGCGGCGAGCGGCTCGACACGCACCGAGGAGCTCGTGTATCGCGACGGCGTCTACTACGAGCTATCGGTCGCGGACCATGCCCAGTTCCCGCTGAACTCGATCTTCAACCACGAGCCCAAAAAGACCAGCAGCGGAGAGCCTGCCAACGTATTCCGCAACTACCTCTACATGCACATGAGCCGCGGCGCGATGCTGGTCGAGTACTACCTCAAGACCGCCGCGCTTCAGGCGAGCGACTGGGATGCGCTCGCGGAGACGACCAAGTGGGCGCACGAGTTTACTCCGGCGTTCGCCCGGGTCCGCATGCACGGAGGTGACCCGCGCAAGGGCCAGGTGTACGGCTACGCGGGCTTTTCCGACCGCTTGGCCTACGTGTCGTTCCACAACCCGGCCCAGACGGCGCAACCCTATACGCTGGCTCTGGATCGCAGCCTGGGAGCGCCAGCCGCGCCAACCCGTTTCGTGCTGAGCTCGCCCGTTCAGGGCAGTCTCGCGGGATTGCCCCGCTGCCTGATGACGGGCGCCCCCATAACGCTCATGCTCGCCCCCAAAGAGATTCGCCTGCTCGAGCTCCGCGCAGCGACGGGGCCGGCGCAATGCAACTGACCACCCACCAATTCCTTGCTTTGCTCTGCGCGGCGTGCTGCGTATCCGCTTGCAGCGGCCCCACCGCTTCCCTGCCCCCTCCTGGTTCGGGAACGTCGGGCGGCGCGGTTGCCATGAGCGGCAGCGGCGGCAGCGGCGGAGTGGGGATCGTTGCAGGCATGCCAGGGGGCGCAGGTGTGGCAGGGCTCGGCCCTGGGGGCGCGGGCGGACCGATTCCACCGCCGCCGGCCAGGGTCACGCTGCAGTGGATGCTCGAGCAGATGGTCGATCGCGACCGCCTGGCTCGCTTTCCCACGGCCTTTCGGCACAAGTCGCTCCAGTCCAGCAGCTACAACCGAGAATCGAAGCCGCCGGTAGGCTCGCCAGGCTGGTTCGCGGACGGGGACGGCGTAGGGGCCATCCGCAGCGAGGGAGACGAACGGGTGTTGATGGAACACCGGGGGCCCGGAGCCATCGTCAAGATCTGGAGCACGTTTTTCTATTACGACTTCATGAACCGCTTGGGCCCAAAGATTCGTATCTATCTGGACGACAATCCGGTCCCGGTGATCGAAGAGTACTTGATCGAGCTCGTGACCCGAAACGAGTGGTTGGTACAGGAATACGGACCAGTCCCACCCAAGCAAAACAGCTTCGAAGTGCCCGGCGTCTTCGCGGGCTTCACGGCGCGTGCTGGAAACCTCTACCTTCCCATCCCCTATCAACGCAGCTGCAAGGTGACTGTCGCCGACACCCGAAACTTCTACAACATCATCAACTACGTGGAGTTCCCGCCGGGCACCGTCGTCGAGACGTACACCCCGCAGGGCTTTCAGCAGGCCTTGGGCACGATGCAGACGGTCAGCGCCCAGCTCGCGAATCCCACCGATTTCGCGGGCGGTACGGCCAAGCATCAGAACGCCACCTTGGGCCCGGGACAATCCCTCACGATTCCCCTTGCGCCGGGCAGCAACGCGGTACGCCATCTCGAAGTGAAGCTCGCCGATGCCTCGCGCCAACGCCTGCGCTCCACCATCCTGAAGGGCACGTTCGACGGCGAGCAAACAATCTGGACGCCGCTCGGCGACTACTTTTGCAGCGGTAACGAGGTCAACCCGTTCAAGACCTGGGAGCGCGAGATGCGCCCCGACGGTACCATGATCACGCGCTGGGTGATGCCCTACCAGCACGCGGGCGAAATCGCCTTCGAGAACCTGGGGCCGGACCCGGTGACCCTGGAGGTGAAGCTACAGACGGCGCCATGGTTCTGGGACGCCGACTCGATGCACTTTCATGCTCATTGGCGGACCAGCGAGCCCGTGCCGGGTACGCCCTTTTCGGACTGGAACTTCGTGCACGTGGACGGCAAGGGCGTTTACGTCGCCGACGTGTGGACGGTCCTGAACGCAGAGAGAGGCTGGTGGGGCGAAGGCGACGAGAAGATCTACGTGGACGAGGCCTACGATCAGAACGGCACGGGGGACGATTTCCCGACCCACTTCGGCACGGGCACCGAGGACTACTACGGCTGGGCCGGCGGCGTGGACCCGACCGGGCTCGACACCTTCAGTCATCCGTTCCTGTCCAACGTACGCACCGGTAGCGCGCAAGACGTGCGCGGCTACAACATCACGACCCGCTCGCGCGTCTGGGATGCGATCCCGTTTTCGATGCGCCTTCACTTCGACATGGAGGCTTCGTTCGGTACCCAGATGCGCAATCGCTGGAACCTGCTCAAGTACTCGGTGGTGACCTACTGGTATGCGATTCCAGGCGCGCGGCACAATCGTGTGCCCCAGCCGGCCGAGGCAGCCAGGCCCGTGATGACGGTCCAAGAGCTGGACGCACGGATCGCGGCTTTGCGCGGAGCTCCGGCGCCGCAGCCGTAGCTAACCGACCTCGGCCTCGGGGCTGGCGATCAAGCTGTAGACCCGCTGCACGGCCTGCTCGAGCTTCGCGGGGTTGGAGCCGCCCGCCTGCGCGAAGTCCGGCCGGCCGCCGCCTGCGCCGCCTACCACCTCGGCCAGCTGCCGAACGAGCTTGCCGGCCTGGTAGCGGACCGTCAGCGGCTTGGAGACCGTACACACGAGAATCGCCCGACCGTCCTTGGTGGGTGAGCCCAGCGCCACCACTGCGGGCTCGAGCTTGTTTCGGAGCTTGTCGGCCAGTTCCCGGAGCGCGCGCGCGTCGCCCACGTCCACGCTGGCGCCGAGCACGGTGATCGCACCGACCTTGCGTGCCTGAGAGCTCAAGTCCCGGCGGCCACCCGCCACCAGCTGCCGCTTGAGCTCCTTCACCTCGTGTTGCTGCTCTCTGTGGCGTTGCAGCATGCGCCCGACCTTGTCGCTCGTATCCAGCAGGTTGCTCTTGACGAGCCGTGCGGTTTCGGAGAGCTCGCGCTCGAGGCGGCGCAGATGAGCCATGGCGCCCGTGCCTGTCACGGCCTCGATCCGGCGCACGCCCGCTGCCAACCCGGTGTCCGACAGGATCTTGAACAACCCGATGTCCCCGGTGCGCTCGACATGCGTGCCGCCGCAAAGCTCGATCGATTCCGCGAGCGTCAACATGCGCACCACGCTGCCGTACTTCTCCTCGAAGATACCGATCGCGCCCCTTTCCTTGGCCTGAGCGAGCGGCAGCACTTCGGTCGCCGCCGGCGCGTTGCACAGCACACGCTCGTTGACCAGGTCTTCGATCTCCCCGATCTGCTCGGCCGCAAGAGGCCTGCTCGCGGTGTAATCGAAGCGCAGCCTGTCGGGTCCGACCAGCGATCCCTTCTGCACGGCCTGGGGGCCGAGAACCGTGCGCAGCGCCCAGTGCATGAGATGGGTAGCGCTGTGGTTACGCCGGGTGGCCGAGCGGCGCGCGTGGTCGACGGCCAGCCGGACTTGTTGCCCCGGCGCGAACGTCCCGTCGCTGACGCGGCCCCGGTGCACGATCAGCCCGGGAAGCGGCGCCTGGGTATCGCTCACTTCAAACAGGCCTTGTGCGCTCGTGATCGTACCTCGGTCGCCAACCTGCCCGCCCGCTTCCGCATAAAACGGCGTGAGTTTCGTGACGAGCTCCCCGGACTGCCCCTTGGCGAGCAGCTGCACCTCGGATCCGTCGCACAGCAGGGAAGCGATCCGGCTCTCGGCTTGCTCGCGCTCGTAGCCCACGAACTCGACGCGACCCAGGCCGCTTGACAGGTTGCGGTAGACGGCAGCAACCGCTTGCTCGCCCACCTTGGAGCCCGCGCTTCGCTCGCGCGCAGCGCCCAGCGCGCGCTCGAAGCCCTCGCGGTCCACGCTGAATCCCTGCTCGTGTCCGATCACTTCTTGCAGATCCAGCGGGAAGCCGTAGGTGTCGTAGAGCTCGAACGCCAGCGAGCCCGGCAACGTGTGTCCCGGCTTCTTGCCCGTGGTGTGGCTTTCGAGCCGCTCGAGCCCTCGCCGCAACGTGGCGCGAAATCGCTCCTCTTCCTGCTCGCTGATCTGCGCGACCAGCGCGCGCTGCTCGTCGAGCTCCGGATACTCCATGCACAGTAGATCGACGGCCTTGAGGGCGCACTCGTGCAAGAACAAGCGCTCGATGCCCAACCGATGCCCGTGGCGGATCGCTCTGCGCATGACCCGCCGCAGCACGTAGGCGCGGCCGTCACGGTCGGGCAGGACACCTTCGCTGATCAGGCACGACGTCATGCGCGCGTGATCTGCGATCACGCGCATGGATATGTCATCCGCCGCGAGCGTTCCCCGGTACGGCTTGCCGGCGATCTCGGAAGCGAGGTCGACGATGGGTCGCAACAGATCGGTGTCGTAGTTGCTGAGCACGCCCTGGGCCGCCGCAGCGAGACGCTCGAGCCCGGCTCCCGTGTCGATCGAGGGGGCGGGCAGCGGCCGCAGGGTTGCTTTCGCGTGGCGCTCGAACTGCATGAACACCAGGTTCCAGAGCTCTACCCAACCGCTGCCGTCAGGCCTTGGCTCATGGCCAAGGGTGGCTGGATCGGGCAGCCCCTCCCCCTGAAAGTAGTGGATCTCGGAGCAGGGACCGCAGGGGCCGGTATCGCCCATCTGCCAGAAATTGTCCTTCGCCCCGCAGCGCAGGATGCGCTCCTCGGGCAGCCCTGCGACCTCGCGCCAAATCGCAGCGGACTCGTGGTCCGGCTCGAGCCCCTGATCGCCGCCGAAGATGCTGACGACGAGCCGATCGGGGGGCAGGCCGAGGCCTTCGGTCATCAGCTCCCAGGCAAGTGCGATGGCCTCCTGCTTGAAGTAGTCGCCGAACGAGAAGTTACCGAGCATCTCGAAGAACGTGTGATGCCGGGCCGTCACGCCCACGTTCTCCAAGTCGTTGTGCTTGCCGCTGATGCGGACACACTTCTGGGCCGTCGTGGCTCGCTTGGCCGGGCGACTTTGCTGCCCGGTGAAGACATCCTTGAACTGCACCATCCCCGCATTGCTGAACATCAACGACGGATCGTTCGGCGGCACGAGCGGACCCGAGGCAACCGGCTCGTGGCCGTGTCGCACGAAGAACTGCCTGAAGCCGTCGCGGATTTCTTTTCCTGTACGCACAGGGCCCAGTCTCTAGCCTACTCCGTCAACAGCCGCCAGGGAGCCAGCTCCCCGCAGGTTGGCCCCAGGATGGATGGGTGGTCGCTCCACCATGTTCCGCGCCGACCAATCCATCCAGTGATAGTGGGGTCCTGCAGGGCCTCGAGGGGTTGGTGGGAGAGGCATGGAGGAGACACGGATTGGCTTGACGCTGGCTAGCGTACATGTATATATGTGTATGTGGCAACGAAAACCATCTCGATCGACTTGGTCGCCTACGAGACCTTGCGGAGAGCTCGCATCAGGCCGGATGAGTCCTTCTCTCAGGTCATTCGGCGCGGTCACTGGGATAACCCGCAGTCGACGGCTGCTTCATTGCTCGAAGCCCTCGCAATCGCACCGCTGCCCTCCGAAAAGGTGCTGTCGGCGCTCGAACGAGCGCAGGCGAGTGACGAACCGCCCAGCGATCCATGGCAAGAGTAGCCCTTGACACCACCTTCCTGATCGATGTCCAGAACGAACGCCGTGGTCGCGGGCCTTCCCGCGGGGCCATCGCTTACCTCCGTTCCAGCCCGGAAGCTGAGTTGTATCTCCCCACCATCGCCTTGGGAGAGTACCTGCAAGGATTCGCCGATCCCACGAGCGCCGCTGCCACGGCGCTGACGGCGTTTCTTAACCTGCTGCCCGTAACCGCGGAGGTTGCCACG
Source organism: Pseudomonadota bacterium (assembly GCA_022361155.1). NCBI lineage: Bacteria > Pseudomonadati > Pseudomonadota > Pseudomonadota bacterium. Next base: position 27,730 of record JAKSBK010000597.1, on the reverse strand, counting down.
CTCTACGCAGAGACCGTGCGAGTCCTTCGTTCCAAGGGCCAGCTCATCGGAACCAATGATTTGTGGATCGCATGCACCGCACGCGCTGCGGCGCTGCCGATCCTGACGCGCAACAGCGGGCACTTCCGGCGAGTTCCGCGTCTGCGAGTCATCGACTACACCGCCTAACGGGACCGCCCCCACACAGCGAAGATCGGAGCGGCGCTCATCCTGCCTCGACGCCTAGTACCGCTTGCCGCAGCACTTCTTGTGCTTCTTGCCGCTACCGCACGGGCACGGGCTGTTCCTTCTAACACGTTGGCCCACACGCACCGGCGCGGCCGTGACCTGCTCGCCGTCGAGGTAGCGCCAGTCACCTTCGTGCCTGCGGAAGCTGGCTCGCTCGTGGTGGCGTCGGCTTTGGCCGTCGATCGAGTAGCGAGCAACAAACTCGACCACGCCTTGCTCGTCTTCCCGCTGGCCCTCAAGCGTTTCGACGATGTCGAGACCTCGCCACGTGGCATCCCGCGACCAGCGCTCGGCGCTCCTTCGATCCGCCTTGTCCGACGCGTCCGGGTGCAGCGACTCGAACAGGAAATCGATCGCTCCCACCACGTAGGCCGTGTAGCGTGCACGCATCAGCACTTCCGCGCTTGGTGCCCGGGCGTGGCCGGCGACGACCGGACCGCAGCACGCATCAGCCGAAGCACCTTTTCCACACGGGCAGGCCATCGTTTCCGCGGCACCTTATACCGTGTGTCCGACGATCAACAACCGCGTGGCAGGCTAGAGGTGCTCGGCTGCTTCGTCAGAGCCAAGGACCCGCACGCCGTGGCGCAGGAGCTGCACGAAGTGCTTGCGGTTGTCGGTAACGACCACTTCCGCTCCGGCGCCCCGCGCGATCTCGGCCAGGTGCGCGTCGTAGATTCGACCGCCATGGATGGCGTCGTGTGCCGCACCCCGAATGAACGCAACCCTTCGATCCCTCGGCAGCGCGTGGACCACGAAACGATTCATGATCTCCTGCTCCGCAAGCTGCGCGGCCACTCGAGGTTCGACGCGTAGCTCTCGAGGCAACCGGGTCGCCACAGAATAGAACTCCAGGCAGCAATGCCAGGCCGTCAGGGGTCGTTCGAATCGTCCGTCCGAGACACCTGCCATCAGGTGTTGCGCTGGATGCTCCGGGCCGGCCAACTCGATGATTCCGGCGACGAGCACGCTGGTATCGAAAAAGTAGCCAGCTAGAGCGGCCATCGGTCCCGTTCATCTTCGATCAGTGCCGCCACATCGACCCTCGCGAGTCGGTCCGCGGAAGCCGTCGGGCGCACCACAAGCCGTCTGCCGACCCGTACGATCGTCGGGGCGGGGACGTTGCGGGTAAGCCGCAGCGACAGATCTTCCACCGTAAGCACCAGCTCGGTGCCGGGCTTGAGCCCTAGCTTCTCGCGCAGCAGTGCCGGGATGACTACCCTCCCTGCCTTATCGATGGTAGCTATAATGGCATTTAGCGTGGGTTCGTTCATGGTATTTTGATACCATGAACTATGCCATGCAGGCAACGGGACGATGCCGGTCCGACTTGCTTGCGACGCCGTTCCGGGGTGCTTTTCCTGACCCTGACCCTGAGCAAGCACCCGCCCACGAGACTCAACACTGCCTAAGGTTGCCTCGGACCGGCCACGGCCACGGCCACGGCCACGTCCACGACCACGGCCACGGCCACGGCCGCGACCACGACCACGGCCACGGCCGCGACCACGGCCACGGCCGCGACCACGACCACGACCACGGGCGCCTCAAAGCCGCCCTGCGCGGCCGCAACCGATCGAGTTGTTCTTCCGCGGGCCCTTAGTGAACGTCTACCGGCAGGACGGGCACGGGGAAGCGCTCGACCGCCACCCGTTCGAGCTTTTCTCTGGCTTCTTCGGCCGCTTTGCGCATGGCCTCGAGATGATCGGGGTCCTTCGGCCCCTCTGCCACCGAGGCGTCGTAGTAGCGCGCGAACTTTTCGGCCGCCCACTCGGCGGCTCGTGCCACCTTGGGGCTCTTGCAGCGGATCTGGTTGGTCAGATCGTAGATACTGTCCGGGCTCGGGTCTGCGACGCCCGCCCGGCGTGCCGAGGCTACAACGCGTGCGTATAATTCTGCTTCAAGTTTGTCCCAATCGATTTCCATTGGCCTGCCTTTCCCCACCAAGGTTTGGCGTCAATACTAGCCCACGTGGCTAATGTCCATCCATGTCCATCCATGTCCATCCATACAACTGGTCCATACAACTGGTCCATACAATTGAACGTCGATCGTCACCCTTCGGTCCTATTTGGTCGGGCGGGTGCCCTGGTGCTACGGTCGAGTCGACGGGAGGCATAGCATCCTAGTCCTAGTGCTCCGCAGGCTTGCGGAATTTGAGGGTCATGCGATCGCTCTCGCCGATGGCCAGGTACTTGTCCCGGTCCTGCTCGCCAAGAGCGAGGCTCGGCGGCAGTGTCCATACGCCTTTAGGGTGGTCAGTGGTGTCCTTGGGGTTGGCGTTTAGCTCTGAGCGGGCCTCGAGCTTGAAGCCTATGCGCTCGCATAGCGAGACGACGAAGGCTTCCGGCACGTAGCCGCGCTTGGCGCTCTGCTCGGCCGCAGCCCCTGGTGGCGCTCGGTGTTGCACCACGCCCAGTACGCCGCCAGGCTTGAGAGCCTCGTACATGGCGCGGTAGACGTCTTGCACCTTGCCGGAGTTGATCCAACCGTGGGTGCTGCGGAAGGTGAGGACCATGTCAAGCGAGTTCGCGGGGCCCAGGGAAGGGTGGTCCGGGTACTCGAACAACACCTTGTCTACCTTGTCGTAGACGTCGGGGTGCTTGGCCACCAAGTCGGAAAAGCGCTTCGCGTAACGAGCCGAGCGGCCCGTTGGGCTGGGGACGGCTGCTGCCAGCTGGCCGTGGTCCCGGAGTACGGGCGCAAGGAGCTCGGTGTACCAGCCGGCGCCCGGGGACATCTCCAGCACCTTCATGTCGGATCCGAGGCCGAAAAAGGTCAGGGTCTCTTTGGGGTGCCGGTAGCGGTCTCGAGCGCGGTTGGCCTCGGAGCGATGGCCGCCCGCGAGCGCAACATCGAGCGCCGCTGCCAGCGTCGGGGCATGATCGCCGCCCGGCGCCGCAGCCTGGGCTGGCGTATGCGTCGATGCGGCCTCGTCGCCGCTCGGGGCATGTGCGGCCGCGGGTCGTTCTGCGCTCGAGCCACCGCAGCCCATGTGGCTTGGGATCGCGAAAATTGGGATCGCGAAAAGCGCGACGCGTAGGAGGAGCTTCGTCTGGCGTTGCATCCCGCAACAGGACACCCTGTGGAGGCAGCTGTCAAGGGGGTGGGGTGGACCACACCCACGCGACGGCCACCCCAGCTCCCGCGTCATCCATCCTGCGCCCGGCGCCGTCGCAGTCGAAGCTCCTCTGTCAGGCTGAAGAGCACAGGCACGGTCAAGAGCGTGACCAAGCCAAAGGACACGCCGCCCACCGTGGGCAGGGCCATGGGCAGCATCAGGTCTGAACCGCGACCGGTCGAGGTCAGAATCGGGAGCAGCGCGAGCAAGGTGGTGGCCGTGGTCATCAGGCAGGGACGTACGCGACGCTGGCCGGCCTCGCCGACCAAGCGATGGATCTCCGCGACGTTGCTCGGCGCGCTGCCGCGGAAGCGCTGCATCAGGTAGGTGGCGACGATCACGCCGTTGTCGGTCGCGATGCCGAAGAGCGCGAGGAAGCCCACCCACACGGCTACGGTCATGCGCGTTTCCCTTATGTGAAACAGGCTCTGCAGATCGACGCCCCACAGCTCGGCGTCAAGGAAGCCCGGCTTTCCATAGGCCCACAGCAGCAAGAAGCCGCCCGCAGCAGCCAGCGCGGCGCCCGTGAAAACCATCAACGCAAGCCCCGTACGCCGGAACTGCAGGTAAAGCAGCAAGAAGATGATCCCGAGGGCAACCGGCACTAGCACGCGCAGGCGCTCCTCGCTGCGCAGCTGGTTTTCGTAGGTGCCGGCGAAGCGGTAGCTCACGCCGGGGGGCACCTGCAGGTCGCCCGCCTCGATCGTGTCGCGCAACACCCGCTGAGCGGCCCGTACGCTTTGCACCTCGCCGATGCCTTGGCTCGGATCGAAGGTCACGTAGCTGGTCAGGAAGGTGTCCTCGGAGCGGATCATCTGCGGGCCGCGCACGTATTGGATCTTTGCGAGCTGCGCGAGCGGGATCTGTTCCCCGCCCGAAGCCCGCACCAAGACTCGCCCCAGGGCCTCGATGCTGTCGCGCTCCTCGCGCATGTAGCGCACTCGGACCGGGTAGCGCTCGCGTCCCTCCACCGTGCGTGTGAGCGTGCGCCCGCCGATAGCGACCTGAATCATGTCTTGCACGTCCCTGATGGTGAGCCCGTAGCGCGCGATGGCCTGGCGATCGATCTCGATTTCAAGGTACGGCTTGCCCACGATTCGGTCAGCCAATACGGTCGCGGCTTCGACTTCGGCAACGCCCTTGAGAATGCCTTCGACCTCGAGACCGAAGCGCTCCAGGGTCTCGAGGTCGGGTCCCCTGATCTTGATGCCTACCGCCGAGCGCATGCCCGTTTGCAGCATGACGATGCGCGTCTTGATGGGCATGAGCTTGGGGGCTCCCGTGACACCGGGATACTCTGCCGCCTTGGTGATTTCCTTCCAGATGTCCTCAGGGGAATGGATGTGAGCACGCCACTGTCGAAAGGGTCGCCCATCGGGGTCTTGGATGAGCTCTCCCGCGCTGTTCCTCGCATGGGCGCCGATCCGCTCGTCGAACTTGAAGCGAGCGATCGCTCCGCCGGCATCGAGCACGTATTCGGGCTTGTAGTTGATCACGGTCTCGAACATGGACACCGGGGCCGGATCGAGCGGGCTGTCGGCCCGTCCCAGCTTGCCGACCGCGTCCCGCACCTCCGGGATCGCTGCGATCGCAGCATCGATGGCCTTGAGCATCTCCAGGCTCTGACCCAGCGAAGCGTGCGGCGTAGTCGTGGGCATGTACAGGTAGGAGCCCTCGTCAAACGGAGGCATGAAATCGCTCTCGAGGCCGGGCAGAACCGCCGCAACCGACCGACTCAGGTGCGCCTCGCGCAAGCTCTCGGGAAGCCATCCGAACAGGGTGGAGGCTCCTAGCCAAGCCGACAGGCCAAGGCCCAAGAAAGCCAGGTTGCCTGCCAGAAACACAAGCTTGTTGCGCAGGCACCAGGCGAGCAGGCTCGGGTAGACGAGCTGAAAGAGCAGGAAGAGGCCCATCAGCAGCGCGACAGCAAGTGCCACGAAGGCCAGATTCCCAGCCAGCGAGTGCGCCGGACCGAGCGGGAGCCAGTGCTTGGTCAGCAGCACCGCGATCAGCAGCGCGGCAAGAGCTGTGGTGAGCAGCCTGGCCAACCAGCGGGCGCGACCGGGAAGCAGAGGCTCGACAAGCTCCACGATCGCGACCAGCAGCGCAGCGCAACCGAGGCCCGTGCGCCCCGAGCTCAAAAGAAACAGGGCTCCGATGGACACGGCCCAGCCGAAAATGGCCTCGCGCGATCGCAGCAGGTGCGCAACACGCACAAGAGGAGCGGGCGTCTCGTTCGTCTGCTGCCTGCCTCGCAGAAACAGGTGCGCGAGCGGCGGCAGCACGATCACCGACACGGCGAAGGCGGCGAGCATGGCGAAGGTCTTGGTATAGGCCAGGGGTGAGAAGAGCTTGCCTTCCGAGGCGGTCAGGCCGAACACCGGCACAAACCCCACCACCGTCGTCAAGACGGAGGTCATGACCGCCGGCGCCACTTCGGCGGCCGCGCGACTGACGATGTCTCGCGAGCTTGCGCCGGCGGGGGCTTGCTCCAGATGCGTGGCCATGTTCTCGGTGAACACGATGCCCATGTCGACCATGGTGCCGATGGCGATCGCTATGCCCGACAGGGCCATGATGTTGGCGTCCACGCCGAGGTGCTTCATGGCCGCGAAGGTAGCGAGCACGCCGAGGGGCAACAGCGAGCAGACCACCAGCGAAGAGCGCAGCTGGCGCATGATGAGCAAGATCACGATCATGGTGATCAACAGCTCGTCCGACAGCGCGTTGGCCAGGGTGCCGAGGGTGTCGTGGATCAGCTGGGTGCGATCGTAAAACGGAACGATCTTGACCTGGGCCACCCGGCCGTCCTCGAGCGTGCGGCGCGGCAGACCTGGGGCGATCTCGGCGATCTTTGCGCGCACGCGCTCGATCACCGCAAGCGGGTTGTCGCCGAAGCGAACGACCACCACCCCGCCTACGGTCTCGGCTCCGCCGTGGTCGAGGGCACCGCGCCGGGCGGCTGGACCGAAGCCAACCTTGGCCACGTCCTTGACCCGGACCGGCGTGTGGTCCTGGTTGCGGATGACCACTTCGCGCAGGTCGTGTGGCCGGCGGATGAAGCCCAGTCCGCGCACGATGTACTCGGCCCGGTTGATCTCGATGGTGCGTGCCCCCACGTCCAGGTTCGCGCGCCTTACCGCGTGCGCCACCTGCCCGATCGACACGCGATGGGCTCGCATGGCCTCCGGATCGATATCGACCTGATACTCGCGCACGTGGCCACCGACCGATGCGGCTTCGGAAACGCCTGCTACGCCCTGCAGCGCGTAGCGCACGGTCCAATCCTGGATCGAACGCAGCTCGTGCAGGTCGAACGCGCCCGCCACCACCCGCCCTTGCTCGTCCTGTGGCTGGAGCGTGTACCACAAGACCTGTCCGAGCGCCGTGGCATCTGGGCCGAGCGCCGGTGCCACCCCGTCGGGAAGCGTGCCCGCAGGTAACGACGCGAGTTTTTCGAGCACGCGCGAGCGCGACCAGTAGAAGTCGACCTCGTCTTCGAAGATGACGTAGATGCTCGAAAAGCCGAACACCGATGCGCTGCGAATCGAGCGCACGCCTGCAATGCCCAGCAGCGCCGTCGTCAGCGGGTAGGTGACCTGGTCCTCGACGTCGCGTGGCGAGCGCCCGTGCCATTTTGTGAAGACAATCTGCTGGTTTTCGCTGATATCCGGCAGCGCATCCACCGGCACGGGATCACGCGCCAAGGGCCCGAGGTCCCAAGCAAAAGGCGCCACCATGAGCCCAGAACCGACGAGCAGGCCCACCAGAACCAACACCACCAGCTTGTTGGACACGAAGAAGCCGACGAAGGCTTCCCAGCTGCGCTCCCCGAGACTTTGCTGGTGTTCAGTCACGCTGCCCTCGCTCTGTCTTCAATGACGGTGCGCGGTCCCAGCGCCAGCTGGCGGCGGTGCGGGGGGCGCAGCCTCGGACAGCCCCGCGAGCAGTTCGCCTGCCGCGACGCTCGCGCGAAACTCTCCGCAGCGGAGCATGGCCGCGCCGTAATAGGGGTTGGCAAGCGGCTCGTCGTTCTGGATCCACTCGGCTCCCTTGGCATCGAACGCCATGGGACAGAAGGCGAGTCGCAAGGTGGCGGCCGTTGGGTTTCCAAAGCGGCGCAGCAGTTCGCGGATCTGCTTGCTTGTACCTTCGAAGGCGGAACGTACGTCGCCAGGCTGCTTGCCTCGCGCGCCCTGCTGGGCGTGGCCGACCAGCTTGTCTGCGACGACTTGCCAGGCGTCACGCGCAGCGCGCGATCCGAGAGGCTCGACGCGATTGGTGGCGCGCGCAAGCTTGCGGAGCGCGCCACGGGCAGCGTCCATCCCGTCGGACGCGAGCTGCCGCTGGGCATCGAGGTAGCTCAGCACCACGGGCTTGAGCGCATTGCGAAAGGCGCTCGGCACCTCAAGCTCCCGCTCCGGCGTCCGCGAGCGATCGTCGGCCAAGGTCATCATGCTCTGACCGCCCGCGAGCTGCAGGTCCGCATCCAGAACAAAAGCGCCGTTGCTGACGACGCGTTCGCCTTCGCTGAGCCCTTCCAAGACCGGATAAACAGGACCCGATCGCGGCCCCAGTCGCACCACGCGCATTTCGTAGGTCGGGCGGCTGGCGTTGGGAACCTCCACGTACACGACCGAACGCCGCCCGGTAAAGAGCGCTGCACTGTCGGGGATTACAAGCTGGGCCAGGCGCTTGCCGAGATCGGCCTGTACGACTGCTTCAGCGAACATGCCCGGCCGCAGTCGGCCCTTGCGGTTGCTCACCGCAACGCGTACCCGCGCCGTGCGCTTGCGCATGTCGAGCACGGGGTCGATGAACGCGATCTTGCCTGCGAAGGGCTCCTTGGGGCGCCCCTCGACCTTCACTACGACATTCTGGCCCACGGCAAGCTGAGGCAGATCCGATTCGAAAGCATCGATCTGGATCCAGACGCGTGATAGGTCCGCGACGTGGTACAGCGGCGTGCCCGCGGAAACATATTGGCCTTCGTCCACAAGCCGCTTGATCACGGTGCCCGAAAACTGGGTTCGCACGTCCACGTTCTTCGGAGCCTTGCGGGTGCGCGCCACCCGCGCGATCCGGGTTTCGGAGACGCCCAGCAGTTTGAGGCGCTCGCGCGCAGCTTCGAGGGCCGCCCGCGCCCGTCCCGCCGATCCGTGCATACCGCTCGCAAGCTGCTCGACCTGGCGCAAGGCCGAGACGAGCTCCCGCATACCCGCATAGATCTCCGGGCTGTAGAGCGTCGCGACCACGCGGTCTTTGCCAATGCGCTCGCCGGTTACCCGTACATGCAAGCGCTCGATGCGGCCCGCGGTCCAGGGAACCACCGTACGCAGGCGCGTCTCGTCGTAGTCGACGTGTCCCAGCAAGCGTATTTCCGCACGCGGCTGCGTACGGGTGACCGTAGTGGTCCGAATCCGGGCCAGCGCCTGGGCGCGGGCGCCAAGCTGCACCCGCTTGCCCGTGGCAGCGCCTTGCTCGGTCTCGTCAGCGGCAGCGGTTGCAGGAATCAAATCCATACCGCAGATGGGACAGCTGCCCGATGCATCCATTCGGATCTGAGGGTGCATGGAGCAGGTCCAGACCGTGGCCGGCGCGGCCTGCTCGTCCTTTGCGGTGAGCGCTTGGCTCTGTTCCTTGTCCCCGATCCCGGAGGCGCCCAGGTTGTGGCCAAGCCAAAAGGCCAGGGCGATCAACACCAGCGCGATCGCGGAGCCTGCTGGCTGGGGCAACCGTCCAACCCGCATCGATCACCAGCCTCCGGTGCGCTGCTGATCGGAAACCGCCTGCCGATCGGAAACCGCCTGCTCTCCACCTTGTTGGGGTGCCACGGGTCGGCCGACCACATGCTCGAGCGACGCCCAGCCAGCAGCCCAGTCAGCCTGGGCGCCGATCAAGCCGATCTGCAGCTCGAGCAACTCCCGCTCGGCCAGTAGAATCGCCGCCAACGTCGAACGACTGTTGGCGTAGCCGTCGAGCACCGAACGGTAGGTCGTTTCGGCTTGGGGGATGAGGGTGCTCCTGTACAGCCGCGCGCGCCGCGCCGCATCCCGCAGCCGTGACATCACCGTCTCGAGCTCGGCCGTCGCCTGGTCCCGCAGCGCCTGTGCTTGCGCCGCGAACGCGGCTCCCTCGGCTCGCGCTTGAGCTTCGGCCGCGCTGTAGGCCGACGTCCACAGCGGCAAGCTGAGCGAGACCATGGCCATCACGGCGTCCTTGCCACTGTCGTCGAGCTCTCGGTTGAGCGCCTGACCGGTGATCATCCAGTCAACACCAACGCCAATGGTGGGATAACGGCTCGCGCGGGCGCGCAGCACACGCTGGTCGCTGCTTTTGCTCAGCAGCGACAGCGCACCGACGCGCGGGTGAGCCCAGGCGAACGAGCGCAGGGCCTCGATGTCATCCGCTGGGAGGTTACCCACACCCCAGGGCGGCTGCAGCTCCGTCGGTGTCTCACTGGCGGGTGGCGCCCCCACCCGTCGGATCAACGCTGCGCTCGCCGCGCGGATGGTCTCAGCGAGGCCCGCAACGCTGTCGTCGCTGCGAGAGATCGACAGGTCCACTTGGGCCAGATCGGCCAGGCTCGCCGTGCCGGCTGCGATGCGCGCGCGCACTTGATCCGCGAGCGCCAAAAGCACCGCGTGCTGCCTCTTTCTTACCTGTTTCGAGCGTCTTGCCCGCCACAGCTTCCAGTAGGCATGAGCCACCTGTGCCGCCAGGGTGAGCGCATGCGCCTCGAACCTGCGCTGCTGTGCCAGCGCACCGTAGGCGGCCGCGCGGCCACCGGCGGTCAGCTTCGAAGGCCAGGGGAACATCCAGCGAATGCCAAGCCTGTGTTGCTGCGGTCCCACGCGCGTCTCGACGTGACGCACGAAGGCCGCATAGCTGATCGCAGGCTCGGACAGCTTACGCTCCTGGGCGGGCTTGCTCGCAGCCGCGCGCCATTGTTCAAAGGAGGAACGCAAGCTCGGGCTGAGCGCAAAGGCATGGGCAACGTAGCTGCTCAGCTTGCCATCGAATCGCGCTCCATCGAATCGCGCTCCATCGAATTGCGCTCCGTCGAATCGTGCTGCGGGGCGCCCAGGCCGTGCGCCGCCTTCAGCTGCGTTCAAACGAGCCGAAGTGCGAGCCAGGCCGGCTTGCGATGCGCGTTCCAGCTCGCTCGCGCAACCCAGCGCGACAACGCAGCCCACCAGAGGCAGCCTGCGCCGCACATCAAGAAGGCCGATCAGCACCTCACACACGCGGAGCTTCACACCTGCCGTCCGACAATCGCCGATTCCGACCGCAGCTGGCTGTTTTGATGATCGACCCGACTTCTTGAGAAAGAGCTTGATGAAGGCGCATTGCAGGTCGGACGACCCGGCGGAGGTGTTGCGATACACATTGCGGTCGTGGTCGTGCCCGGTACTGGCGCGGCGGCTCGAGATGACACCTGGCTTCGCGGATAGTCGGTTCAGTGGGCAGCGAATCGGTAGAGCAAGATGTCGCGTGGGTAAAGGTCTCCGGAACTGGAGGTCAAGGTCTCGCCGCTCGGAAACAGAGCGGTGCCCTCCATGTTGCCGGTGCCGACGACTGCACCGTCCACGGGATCTGCGGCGATGTCCTCGATGCCGCTGTCTCCAGTGCCCCCCACGACTTTGACCCACTGAAGCCCGCCCTCGAGGTCGTACTTCGCGATGGAGTGGCTGCGAACACCATCGGCCACCGAGCTCACGGTCTGGACCAGGCCCGGGGGAATGCCAAACGTGACGCTGTTCACGATATCGTGACCGATGTAGAAGAACTGCCCGATCACCGGGTCGTCTACGACCTCGATCGCGAAGCTCCCACCGCTCTGTTTGACCCAGCTCAGGCTGCCATCCGGCAGGTACTTGGCAACGAACGAGACCCTGCCGGGAGCCTCGAGAGCGGCTGCAGCGGGCGTGTCGACGCAAAGCGGCTGCCGCAGTGCGGGATCGAAAGCGGGCGGGGGGGGCGGTACGCCCGGGCGAAGCGGGATCCTCGGGAAGAGCCCGCAGTTCGCCAGCTGACCCGACACGTAGACGTTGCCGGCGGCGTCGTGACCAACGCCCTGGCCACCCGTGTAGCGTCCCGGGTAGCCAGCATGAGTGACCCACAGCACGCGCCCGTCCTGAGCGTAGTGCACGAGCAGCATGTCGGAGCCCGCCGACCCCCCAAACGGGATTACAACGACATCGTTGTTGAAGCGGTCGGTGACGTGGTCGGGCGCGGCACCCGCGATCACACCCACCACGATCTCGCTGCCGTCGGTTTGCACGGTCACGTCCCAGCCTACCGACTCGTCGCCCATGCCACCCACGTCATCTGCCCAAAGCACGTTGCCCAGCTTGTCGAACTGGGCGACGAACATATCCTTGCTGCCCCTCGCGTGCAACTCGATCGGAGCCGGGCCCAGGGCTCCAAGCGTCATCGTGCCACGGAAATCCCCGGTCACTGTGATGAGCTCGGTCGTGGGGTCGATGGCCACGCCCCAAGCTTCCGCCTCGTCGGGGCCGTCGGGGTCGGGCAGGATCATCGCTGTTCTCGACCAGATCACCTGGCCTGTGGGGTCGTAGTCCGCGACAAAAAGGTCCCGGCTGAGCGACGTCAGCGGCGCGCCAGGCTGAAACTCCGCGGCTCCGGTGAAGTCTCCGACGGCCACGACGCTGCCGTCGACCGGATCGACCGCAAGCCCTCGGATCTCGCCCTCGCCCCCCAGGCCCGGGGCCGATTGTACCCAGAGCACGTCTCCGTTCCTGCTGTACTTGATCAGGCCCGGATCTTCGTCGGCTGCCGTGCTCACGCTCATCCCATCGAATGCGACCGTACCGTACTCGAGCTCGGACATGCCCCAACAATGCGCTGCGATGTCGCGGCCGCTCTGATCGGAGTCGCCCATGCCCACTCCCAGGTAGACGTTGCCCATCCAGTCGACGGCTACGGCATTGCCGTCCTCGTTAGCGAGGCTCCCTCCGCAGCGGGCCCAGGCGTCGGGCGTCCCGGCACCGGTGCGGATGCACGATCGCTGCAGCTGACTGGCAGGCGGGAAGCCTGCGCACTGGACACCGCCGGGGCCGGGCCCGGCAGGGACCTGGTCCGACTGCCCGCTGCCGCAGCCGGCCATGCAGGCGAGCACCCACACGGGTGCCGAGAGATAGCCGAGCTTCATGCCGACCTCCGGGGTCACCACTATCCGTCGGGGGCGGCCGGGGCAAGCCAGCTCGCGGATCGACGCGGATCAGCGTCGGCTGCAGCCGGCGCAGGCCGGGATCAACAGCCACCTTCACGAAGTGACGCCCGATGCCGTCGAAGCGCTCGGGGATGGCACCCGGGGCTGCACCCGTACGGCAGCAGTGCGGGCGTCGCACAGGCCAGGATCCAAGGCTGCGTGCCTGGTCGACTACCTTGCGCATGGTGATGCATGGTGATGGCTTGCTAATGTACATCCTTGCAGTATTCTTGCTACCATGTGGAAGAGGCTCTTATCTTACGAGTTTGCCTTGGGGGTACTGATTGCCGGTGCCTGCGCTTGGGGCTGCGCGGCCGGGTCCGGATCCGGACCCGGTGGTCAGGTGCTGCCGCCAAACGTTTCGGTAGGCGGGGCCCCAGGGGGGGGCGGCATCGCGGGCGTCGGCGGTTCGGGCGGGGTGGCAGGCCTACCTGGCGGAGCCGGCTTCGGCGTTGCCGGAGGCATTGGGCTGCCTCCGCCTCCGGTTTTCCCTCTGGGTCCCATCGTCGATCCCGGCGTGCCCCTTAACGCACCCCAGGTCTTCGGGCAGCCGAGCAGCCCCGGGGGCGGCCCGTGTCTCGTCGCGCCCGAGGTTCATGGTCCAGGAGCCATGTTCCCGACAAACTGGCTGCCGCCCCGCTTCCGCTTCGAGCTTCCTGGCGATCACGACGTGGCCGAGCTGCGCCTGCGCAGTCCGACGCAACCGAACGACCTCGTGGTCTACACCACCGCCACGCAATGGACCATGCCGGTGGACATGTGGAGCGCGCTAACCGCCGCGGCTGCCGGCCAGCCGATCGAGGTCCAGTTGCGCAGCGCCCGGGTCGGCGGCGCTCCAAGCCCACCGCAGCTCGGCTCCACTGGACTGATCTGGATTGCTCCGGTGCCCGCAGCTGGCAGCATCATCTATTGGGATATCGACGATCTGACCAACGAGACCCTGTTGCGCGGCTTCAAGGCAGGCGAGGAAGCGGTACAGACGGTGGTCGGCGAGAGCCAGGTCTCGAGCAGCACCCAGTGCATCGGCTGCCACGCCTCGACCCCCGATGGCAGGTACCTCGCGTTTTCCCAGACCGCTACCCCCAGGATAGGCAACCCCGCAACGATCGTCTTCGCGTCTGCGGAGGGGCAGGTGGCCGCGCCACCGTTCATGAGCCCAGCGGGGGAGGCGATGCTGGGGCGCCAGCAGCAGCATATCCCGGCCTTCTCGCGCGCTCATTGGTCGCCTGGCGATCGCATCATGCTGTCGATGTTCAAGGATGGGGGCGCGGGCCTCAGCCAGATTATCTGGACGGATCTGGAAGCCGTTTCGGACCAACAAGGCCAAGGCTGGGACGTCATTCAACGTATCGGTGACTCGGGGGAGCCGTCGGGAGCCGACTTCAGCCCGGATGGCACCAAGATCGTCTACGCTTCCGGGCCCGCCGATGTGGGGATCATCGTCAAATCGGGCGGCGATCTCTATGTGGTCCCGTACAACCAGAGGCAGGGCGGCATGGCACTGCCTCTGGCTGGCGGCAGCACGCCCGAGTTCAACGAGTTCATGCCGACGTTCTCGCCGGACAGCAAGCTGGTCGTCTTTGCGCGCGTCGGCAACCACAGCCACAGCGCCAACAACCTCGAGTCGGAGGTTCTCGTTGTCCCTGCCAACGGTGGAATCGCCACCCGCCTGGCAGCGAACGACCCGCCGCAGTGTACGGGCCGGCAAAGCCCGGGCACCGCCAACTCGTGGCCCAAGTGGTCACCCGAGGCCCGCAGCGTGGGCACTCGTACCTACTACTGGTTGCTGTTTTCCTCGCAGCGCATCGGTGTCATAAGGCAGCTGTTCATCGCCGGTCTCGTGGAGGAAGCCGGTACGCTCACGAGCTACAATGCGGTTCACCTGTGGAATCAACCCGAGGATCGGAACAACCTCACGCCGACCTGGGAAAACGTGGTGCTCGCTCCACAATGACCGGCGCAGGCGCCACGTGCGGCGCTAGCCAGCCTGGGGGGGCGGCGAAGGGGGTGGAGCTGCAACTCGGAGCGGGAGCACTATCCCGGACATCCGGTCGCTTGGTTCGGGTGGACTACGCGCCGTAGCGCGCGAGAAAGGTCTCGACGAGCTCCGCCGTGATCCGTTCCGGCTCTTGGACCCCACGACCGAATACGGCCGGTGGCCAGAACAGTGCGCCGCCGGCCATCGACCAAAAGATCGAGGCGGCCAGCTCCGGCTCGGGCACGTTGAGCGCACCCGCGGCGTGGGCTTGCTGCAGCCACGACACCAGCGAGTCCTCCTCGGCGGCGTAGCGGTCGAAGAGCCGGGCCACGGCCTGCGGGTCGCGGATGAACACGCCGAGCACGACACGCATGAGCGCCATCGAAGCCGGGTCGTCCGCGATAGCGCCCTTGGCACGCGCGAAGTCGCGAAGCTGATCGGCGAGCGGCCTGGACGGGTCCCATGCTACCCGCTTTGCCTGAAGCTGCTGTTCGATCAGCCGGCCTACGACCGCCTCGAACAACGCCTCCTTGCTGCCGAAGTGGTTGTAGACGGTGCGCTTGGAAGCTCCCGCACGCTCGGCAATGCGATCCATGCTGGTGGTGTCGTAGCCCTCCTCCCGAAAGACCGCGGCGGCAGCGGCCAGGATTTCGTCACGCTTTGCTCGGGTCCTGTCTTTTTGCTCTTTCATTTCAGTGTGTTGCAAGAAACTACACCGTGCAGTGCATTTGCCTGTTGACGTTCGCCGCGAGGGAACTACACTGTGCAGTGTAACTCGGAATCGGAGCCAGTCAACGGAGCCCGCCATGACCATGCCGAACAACGCACGATCGATATCGAGACGGCGGTCCCCTGGCCGGGTGGCCACGCTGGCTGCGATACCCTTGCTCACGTTTGGAGGCTGGGCCATGACAAGCGACCACAGCGGCAGCATCGTTCAAAGCTCGGCGCAGGCCGAAGCCTTCGCGCGGTCGAGCAACTGGGACCCCCAGCGCAAGCGGTTCGTCAACGCGCTGCCGGAGCGGGCCCCCCAGATCGCGCCCATGCTGCAAAAGCTCATGCGCGGCACGGACAACGCTCGGCCGCACGTCGATCTGCCGGTTCAGGCCAGGCGTGCCGCCGACTTCGAGGAGGCGCCTGAAGACGGCCTGCAGCTGACCTGGCTTGGCCACTCGACGACTCTGGTCGAGATCGACGGCACGCGCGTGTTGCTCGATCCGGTCTGGGGCGAGCGCTCTTCGCCCTTCTCCTGGGCTGGGCCACAACGTTTTCACGCTCCGCCGCTGCCGCTCAGCGAGCTCTTGTCGCTGCGGGTGGATGCGGTGGCGATCTCCCACGACCACTACGATCATCTCGACCAACCCACCATCGAGGCACTGCGCGCGCACGTACCGCTGTTCGTCGTGCCGCTCGGTGTGGGCGCACACCTGGAGCGCTGGGGCGTCGACAGGGCGCGCATCGTGGAGCGCGATTGGTGGCAGGACGTGCACGTGGGCACGGTGCGCCTTGTCGCGACGCCGGCACGACACTTTTCGGGACGCTCGCTGATCATGGCCGACCGTGACCGCACGTTGTGGTCCGGCTGGGCCATCATCGGATCCGAGCACCGCGTCTACTTCAGCGGTGACAGCGCGATGTTCCCGGGCTTTGCGGAGATCGGTCGGCGCCTGGGACCGTTCGATGTGACGTTGCTCGAGACCGGCGCCTACGACGAGCTGTGGGCGGACGTGCACATGGGTCCGGAGCAGGCGGTGCTGGCGCACAAGCTGGTGCGGGGCAAGCTCTACGTGCCCGTGCACTGGGGGACTTTCGACCTGGCAAACCACGGCTGGACCGAGCCGGTCGAACGAGCCGTTGCGGCTGCGAAGCGCCACGGAGTCAAGATCGCGCTGCCGCGACCCGGCACCACACTGAAGCCGGACGACACACCGGCCGAGCCTTGGTGGCCCGCGCTGCCCTGGCAGGACGCCAGCGAGTCCCCTGTCGTATCGAGCGGCCTGCCTGCTTGGATGCTGCGCGAGCTCGAAGTCGAAGCTGCGCCGAGCGCAATGCAACACCGCACCCGAACACCCATGGCCCCGGGCGTGCTGGTCCCGGTGCCCGCGCTTGCCGTCCGCTGAGAGCAACTTGCGAAAAGGAGCCCCCATGCCTGCCTGGACCTTCGATGACATCCCTGACCAAACGGGCCGCAAGGTCATCGTCACCGGTGCCAACACGGGCATCGGCTTGGAGACGGCGCGAGCGCTGGCGCGCAAGGGTGCGCACGTGACGCTGGCTTGCCGCAGCCTCGAAAAGGGCAAGGCGGCTCTGCACAGCATCGCCAGCGACGCACCGGCTGCGACCGCCCTTTTGGAGCAGCTCGATCTTTCGGACCTCGACAACGTTGCGGCGTTCGCGGAGCGTTACGCGGCTCGGCACGACCGACTCGACCTGCTCATTCTGAACGCGGGTGTGATGGTGCCGCCCGCCAGCAAGACGGCACAGGGCTTCGAGCTGCAGTTCGGCGTCAACCATCTCGGACACTTCGCTTTGACCGGGGCGCTGCTGCAGCGCCTGCGCACCACCGGGGGAGCGCGCGTCGTGGTGGTCTCGAGCACGGCGGCCAACATGGGCAAGATCGTCTTCGATGATCTGCAGTTCGACAAGCGCGGCTACGCCCCCTGGCCCGCGTACGGGCAGAGCAAGCTCGCCAACCAGCTCTTTGCGCGCGAGCTGCAGCGACGGTTTCGGGCTGCCGGGGCGTCCGTCCTGGTCACCGCAGCCCATCCTGGCTGGACCGCCACCGACCTGCAGCGAACCAGCGGCTTCGCGTCCTTCCTCAGCCCCCTCGTTGGCATGAAGGCGCCGCAGGGCGCCCTGCCAACGCTGCGCGCGGCCACCGATCCGGAGGCATCCGGCGGCGACTACTACGGTCCAGACGGCTTCATGCAAATGCGTGGCTACCCAAAGCGCGTCCCCATGACCAAGCTGGCGCAGGATGACGGCGTTGCCTCTCGGCTCTGGGAGGTCAGCGAGGCGCTGACGGGTGTTCACTACAACCTGCCGGCCGCCTAGAGGCTACCCCGGACCCCCCAGCCCGTAGCGGGCGCCCGCGTCCGAAACCCCAAGAAACGCGCCCTGCTTGTGCGCCAGCAAGCGGACCGATTCGACCGCCTCGCGCTCTTGGCCACCCTTGGAGAAGATCCCGTCGATGAAGCTCATCGTATCGGCGTCGGCGTCCACGTAGCTCTCGATGTATCCGGTGTACAGCACCCGCGCAATGTGGGGCCAGCGCTTGCTGACGATGCGCAAGAGGGTCACACCGTCGAGCTCCGGCATACGGGCATCGCTCACGATGACGTCCACGTTTCCCGATTCCAGGTAGGCAAGCGCTTCGTGGCCGTTCTGGGCCTGGACCACCGATATCGTCTTGTCCCTGAGCGATCGAGCCAGGGTGCGGGTCGCCAGCGCGCTGTCGTCAACGACCAGCACTACGTTCGGCGAGCACTTCTTGGCCGGAGGGATCGTGGCCTTTCCCATGGCGGGGCCGTCCTTTCGGCAATTCACGTACGACCCGCTGCGGCGGCTCCTTGAGGCCATCGGCGCCAAAAAAAGAGGGCCTCTATCAGCAAGATCCCAGAATCACGTTGGATTCGGTTCTCTGCACTGTAAATGCGCGCAGAGGCTCACGCGCGGGACGTAGTCGCAAGCTGTGCGCACGCCCGGCAAACCTCGCTTGCTTCGGCTTCGCAGCGGCGTTATTGGTCGGCTTGCCCAGTGCCGTTCGGCACTAGCAAAACAGCCTGTGCAGATCACAGAGGACCGGGTGCCGCTGGCAAGGCGCGACGACGAAGAATACTGGTGGTGTTTTGATGCGAGGCAACGCAGCCAGCCGTGGTCGGAGCCGGCGAAACGAAGAGGTTGTCCTTTGACGGGCCCCAAGTGGGACCGGAGGTTTGTCGAGCTGGCCGCGCACATCTCCGGTTGGAGCAAGGATCCGTCGACGAAGGTGGGCTGCGTGGTGGTGGGGCCGGACCGTGAGATTCGCAGCACCGGGTTCAATGGCTTTCCGCGCGGTGTCGAGGATACGCTCACGAGACTGGAAAACCGCGATCTGAAGTACCCGCTGATCTGTCACGCCGAAGAAAACGCCATCATGCACGCGGCCCGGATCGGCGTGTCGCTCAAGGGCTGTGTGGCGTACGTGACATGGCCCCCTTGCACGCGCTGTGCTCGCTCCTTGGTTCAAGCCGGTTTGCGCGAGGTCGTCCATCCCGCGGGCGTGCATGTTCCAGAGCGCTGGCAGGCCGATTTCGCGCTGAGCATGGCGCTGCTGCACGAAGCGGGCGTCGCAACCCGTACCGTAGCCATGGATGGAGAACCATGACGAGAATCGACGCACATCAGCATTTTTGGCGCCTGGAGCGCGGTGACTACGACTGGCTCACTCGCGACCTCGGCGTGCTGTACCGCGACTACTCGCCCGAGGATCTGGATCCCCATCTCAGGGGTCAGGGTATCGAGGGGACGATCTTGGTGCAGGCCGCGGCTACGGTCGCCGAAACGCGTTTTCTGCTGCAGCTGGCCGACCAGCACGGCTTCATCTCGGGCGTAGTGGGCTGGGTCGACATGGAAGCGAGCGACGCCCCGCAGGTGATCGAGTCCCTGTCGAGCCACCCGAAGTTCAAGGGTATTCGGCCCATGCTGCAGGATCTGCCCGACCCGGAATGGATCTTGCGGGACTCGCTCGGGCCGGCGCTGGAAACGCTCGTGGCGCGCGACTTGACCTTCGATGCGCTGGTGCGTCCCGTCCACCTGCCCCATCTCCACACCTTCCTCAAACGCCATCCCCGGCTTCGGGTGGTGGTGGACCATGGCGCCAAGCCCAACATCGCGCAAGGCAGCGCAGAAGGCCTCGCGTCCTGGTCCGAGTCGATGCGTGCGATCGCCAGCGACACCAGCGCTTGCTGCAAGCTGTCGGGGTTGCTCACGGAAGCGGCTCCCAACAGCAACGCCGCACAGCTGCAGCCCTACGTGGATGTGCTGATCGAGGCCTTTGGCCCCCGCCGCCTGATGTGGGGCAGCGATTGGCCCGTGCTGAACCTGGCCGGCAGCTATCCTGGCTGGTACGCGATGACTCGCCAGCTCATCGCCGGCCTCGAAGCACACGAGCAGGAATGGATCCTGGGCCGGACCGCCTGCGGCTTCTACGGCCTGGTTGCCGGCTAGCGCAGCCGGATTCCGGCCCCTAGCTGCAGCGCGAACCAGGCGCCCTCGAGCCTGGCGTCGTCCGCGTCCTCGACCACGCCCCGGACCGCGAAGTTGGTCGCTCCCGCGACTGCAGCCAGCGTGAGCACCAATGGGTCTAGCAGCCGCGTCTGCGCGCGGGCGGTCACGAACGGGCCGCCCCAAAGCGCGCGCCACGAGCTCGGGTCGGGTCCCTCACCCCGAGAGCTGCCCGCGCCCAGACGGTATCCCGCTCCCACGTGCAGCTCTGCCGCGCTCGCAGCCGCCAGCGGCCAGTCGAGCGCAGCACTGAAGGTCAGCAGGGTGCGCGAAACGCTGCCTTCGACGTCACGCCCATCGATGGGACGCAATCTGCGACGCTGGCGATCGCCGGCTGCCGTGACCGCGATTCTCGCTCCGAGATGCGAGCGGTGGCCAAAAAAGAGCGCGACCCCAGCGCCAAGCATGGGATGGCTGTCGACTGCAAACACATGGGCCTGAGCGAGCGCTTCGAGGTCCACCCGCAAGCGCGAGCTCGCTTCCGGAGGGGGTTTGCGCCGCGGCGGCCGCGCCGCGGCTGCCCGCGCAGGAGGCAGCCGCGCGTCGTGCAGCAGCTCGGCCACGGTCAGGGCGATGATGCGCGGCTGCAGGGCCACCTCGGCTTGGCTCAGCTGCAGTACTTTGCTGCGCGCAACACGGCCCGAGAGCACGATGCGGAGCTCGCTTGCTTGGCATCGCAACTGCACGCGAACCGCGTCGGGACTCGCCTGGCTGAGCACCGGCACCTCGAGCTCGATGCCGAGGAGCCTGCGCAGTTCGTCGCTATCGACCTGAGCACAGTCGGCAGTGTCGTGCTCCGCGAGCTGGACCGCGGAAAAGGCATGCCCGGTGCGGGCCAGGCCGGTGCCAGGCAACGCCATCAAGAGGGCAATCGTGCCGATGGCCAGCCAGCGACGCCCCTCGGGCTCGGGCCTTGCGTGGGTTGTGGCACGACCGGCAGCCGGCGCTGGTGTCCGCATCCAGCGCCCAACGATACCCGGAACCACCTTGGGCTGCTGCCTGAAACGTCAACGCGGACGACCAGTCATCACGGCATCCGGCCGCATCGCTCCGTCCGTCGCCAGCCTCGCCGTGCACGGCACCGCTGTCGCCCTGAGAAACTGCGAATTCACGCTCGACGACCGAGACGATCTCCCCCGAGCTCAGTTCGCCATCAACGAGAACTTCGAGAATTCGACGGCGGACAGGCTCGGCAAGTACATCGAAAGCGTTCATGCGCGCTCTAGCCGCCGTAGAACTCCGTCGTTCTCTGGGCGGCTTCACGGGCCGCCGTCGCATCGGTGCCGGCGGCGATCGACGCTTGCCCCCAGGCATCGCTCGACTGACGGATGAACGACTTGCCGCGGTCGGTGGTGAGCCACACCTCGGTCTCCTTGGGTTTGATCTCAGACTTCGCCAAATAAAGGTCGAGGCCGAGAAACGCTTGCTCCCAGCCCACGCCGGTGGCGCCGGGACCGTACTGATTCCAGAACTCCTGTGGTACGTGTGCGAGGTGCTCGAGGCGAAGAAGCGCCCCGGTCTCGACCTTCTCGAGCTCGACCTGAACCCAACTGACGTCCCCGGAAAACTCCCAGGTGACGCTCAAGAACCTTGGCGGCTCACAGCGGGTAATCTCACCGGATGCGTTGCCTTCGATTTGGTAGCGGCCGCCGAGCCGGAGGTCGCCGGTTACCGGCGAGAACCAGCGGGGCAGTCTTTCGATAGTGGTCAATGCGTCCCACAAGTCGTCGCGGGTCGTATCGTAGACACGACTCGCAACCAGCGCTCGGGCGGGCTTTCCGTTGAATTCGCGAGTCTCCAATTCCCGGTTGACTGCGCCGATCAGGCGAGTGACATCGATGTTCATCTGTTTCCCTCTCATCTAACTTCGTGTCGCAGGATGAGCTAATAAAATCCAATGCCGCGTGCCACGCTGCTGGTGTGCCCGTCTCGCCAAGACCTTTTCATCCGAACGCGTTCTCAAGCCAGCCGACCGCAAAGCGAGTTGCATCCTCGGCATCGATCAGCTCGCAAGCTGCTCCGCCGACACGACCCGTTTGCGGGCGGCCGGTTTCGATGTATTCGATGAGAATCTGGGCAAAATAGTCCTGTTCACCGGCCCAATCTCGAATCCCAGCATTGTCGTCGAGACACGTGCCGTGGATACGCTCAATGCCACCGGCTCCAACAACATCCACCGACCAATTGCGACGCCGCTTATTCGGCACCGCGGCGACGTACTCCGCGTAGTGAAAGAGTGTCACTGTGTCGGAGTCGGCACCAAGGCGCAGTACCTTACCTCCATCTCGTACCAGTCGTTCGAGCGGCGAGCCGGGTCCATAATAATCGTCGAGGGGAGGACTGAGCACCAACGCGGTCGCTCGCTTTCCCCAGACACCCATTCGGGCGACGGGGTGTTCGTTGAGAACGACACCCGACCGCGTGCGGAAAACTTCGCCGAGCACACCAAGCTCGGCCCATGCGGGACTGACAGCCGGGTCGAACGGGCGTCCTTCTGGAGCACAAACGAGCATCATGATGTGCCCGTCAGGACCTACGGCCGCCTCGATGGCATCGAGAAGAACCTCGGCCCGCATCCCGACACGTCGCATCGAAGCGTGAACCATGACCGTATCTCCGTGTCGCACACCCAGCGCCTCAAGAGAGTCGACCAATCCATCACGTTCATCGCTCATGCAGTCGTCCGAGCGCACGATTGTAGATGAAGAGCTGCGCTTTGTAGGCCCTCGAGCTGGAGCGAGGAGCAGGTGCTGGAACGCATCGGAACGCTCTTTCCCGCACGGGTCGCGGGCTTCGAGGAACTTGCGGGGCACGAGGGGAGTAATACCGTAGTAAATCACTACGCTATTCACACGAGAGCTCCCTGGACGTTGCAATACCGTATTATTTTGCCACGGTATTACGATGCCCGGGCGAGTCTGGGAAAGCGTGCTCGAAGTGGCGGCCGACCAGCACGGGTTCGTCACCTTCGAGGATGTGCGCGGGCTGGGCGCCGATCCGGCGCTCCTGCGCCAGTGGCATCAGCGAGGCAAGGTCGAACGCGTTGGTCACGGCATCTATCGCTTTCCTCACGTCCCGGCGACGCCTCTCGATCCCTACATGCTCGCGAGCCTGTGGCCCGCGGGCCGGGGAGTGCTGAGCCACGATACCGCCCTCGAGCTCCACGAGCTGTGCGACGTCAATCCGGCGAAGATCCACATCACGCTTCCACCGGGCTACTGGCCGCGGCGCAAGGGTGGGGACCGATACGTCGTGCACCACGAGCAGCTCGCGGATGCGGATGTCACGTGGCACGAGGGCATTCGCATCGTCACGCCGGCGGTTGCGATCCGGCAAGCCATCGCGACGCGTGTGCCGACCCAGCTCGTGCGGCAGGCGATCGACAACGCGCGGCGTCTCGGACTTCTCCGGGCCCTGGCGTTGGACGATCTTGCTCGCCATCTGAAAGCTAGAGCATGACCGACCACCCGCTCGACCGGCTCGGCCCTCGGGGTAAGCGACCCACGACCGCAGACCGCAGCCGTCAAGCAACTCCGGGCTGCACTGCGATCGATGGCGGACTAGCCCGCATCGGTCACCAGCGTGCTCGAAGTTGGTAACCAATGCGGACTGGCGCGTGCGCGCCTCGTCAGCACGCGATCAGACGTGCACTCGGGTCGAGACATCTGAGATCGTCGGAATCGCTCGTGAGGATCGGCTCGCCAGTGCGGCGGGCGCAGATCACCACGTGGGCGTCTGCAATGTCCGCCGTGCGACTCGCAGCAAGCAGGATCCCGACGTGGATGGCATCGGCTCCGTCAAGAGGCACGACCCGAGTCAGCGGTTGCCGAACCAGACGCGACAAGCGTGCTTGTCGCTCTGGTTGCCGAACCACCTGCGCGAGCGCTGTCGCGGGTACCGTGATACGTGCGCCGATCTCCTGCGCGCGTACCAACAGGGCAATCGCACGTCGGTCGTTTCGCTCGAGCGCAATCAAACCGCCCGCGTCGAACGTGATTCCCTTCACGCGACCTTGCGCCGACGCCTGCGCCTCGGACCGGTCTCGAGCACGGAATCCGCCCAGGCGCGCTCCTTCTTGGTCAGCGGACCGCCGCTCTGTTCGAGCGCACGCGCGAGCAACCGCCCCCAGCCTGCCACGTCCATGAGCGACACGCCGACCGCGTGTCGAACGAAGCTCGACACGTTCTGAGCCTTGCCTGACGCGACGAGTTTGCGAATGGCCTCCAACTGTTGATCGTCAAGTGTGACGGTTACTTTGGTCGTCGCCATACCAATCGCCATACCATGGCAAGTCAGCCCCGGCAACGCGAACCGCGCTGCTGCTGCGCCTTCGAGTACGTTACTTGTGGCGGAGCCTCACTTCCGTATCGGCCGCTTGGCAGCGTCGGGGTTGGGTGTAAAGTTGTGTGTCGTCTCGGGCATCGCGTACCAGTAGCTGCCCACGACGTACTCCAACTCCCGGTTGGACATCGCCTCCATGTCCAGTTTCATGGACGTGTTAAACGGCATCGCGTCCAACGATCGGCTGCGGGTCTGGGTTGAGTAGCCGTAGCAGTTGTCGACCGGTGCGGTGCGGTGGTTCTTGTTGAACTCGCCGACGCGGACCTGGGCGTGGAAGGGGTGCTCGTAGAAATCGACGTTCGGGTTGCCCCAGGCGTAGCCGTAGTAGTCCTCTGTGCCGGTGCCGAAGATGGAGGGGAAGTCTTCGCCGTCGAAGTAGATCTTCTCATCGCCCTCGCCCCACCAGCCCTTGACCGGGTTCCAGATGGTCAGGGTGTCGCCGACGTAGACGCCTTTGCCTTTCAGCGTTGCGTAGTTCCAATCGGACGGGCCACGAACGGCTTCCTGATAACGCCAGCCCGCATTGAAGTACATCGAGCGCTCGTCCCACTTCCACCGCTTTGTGGCGACCTTGAACGACAGGTTGACGGGTTCGTCATGGAGGTTGAGGACGGAGACGCTTGCGTTCTTCTGGTAGGGCATCACCCAGCGGCAGATCAGCTTGCCGTCGTTGGTCACCGTGCGGTACCAGCCTTGGAAAGGGTTGAGCCCGACGCCAGTGCCGAAGAACTCACCGACCGGGGACCAGACGGTTTCGTTGCCGTCGAAGCTCGCCTTGAGGATCAGGCTTCGCATCCGGCGCGGGTCGTCGAGCGTCTCGGGCTCCAGGGTGATTTCGTAGACCGCCGACTCGCCCTTGGGCAGCTCAAGCGTGGTTTCCTTACCGCCAGCAAGTTTGCCACGCCAGTTGGTATTGCGTGTCGGCCCGTCGACCTTCGGAGCGACCAGCGTTCGGCCGACCTTGGCGGTTTCCCGATCCAGTGCATCAAAACGCTCTTTGGAATACGACTCGACGCGCGTGCCCTGGGTGTATTCGCGGCAGGTGAAGTAGTAGAACCAGGGTTTTTCATCCACGGTGATCTTGCAGCTCTTGGCATACGTGATCGGGAAGAAGGAGACGGAGGAGGACAGCGATTTATGGGCGAACGGTGCGGGGATCAGGCCGTCGCCGTTGAAGACATCGTTCATGTGCCCCACGATCGCGGGCTCGGGGTTGCCATCAATGTAGACACGCATGATGGCGTTGACCGGGCCGTTGTAGGGCTTGGGCGCGATGCGGCGGTCGGTCGCCCAGGTCCGCACGATCGCGCCGGGGGCCTGGTGGTCCATTAGGACGTATTCGGTGCGGCCGCTGTTCTCCTCGGTGCGGATGACATGGCCACGGTCCGTACGTGCGCCCGTGAGCCAATGCGGCTTGTCCGGGGCGACCGAGCGTCGGTCGTAGCTGCTGAACTGGATGAGTTTGAACGCAGGGTCGGGGAACCGGGCGACCTGATCGCGGTCGATCATGTCCTGCAGCAGCGTCTTCATCGTGACCTCGGGAGCCTGGGCGACGGCGCAGCCCGCAAGCAATGAAGAAGTAAGCATACGAAGTGCAGGCATGATAAGAGGTTCTTTATGCATGAGTTTCCCAGAGAGAATCAATGCCAGGTTGGACGTGGTTTTCCTTCGATTTGGATTGGAGGTCGGAGGCTCACAGAAGCTGGTTTGGCAGGCTGCTGCGTGTGGCGAGGCTCGTACAGGATGACGTCGACGCCACCCGGAAGCTCGAGCGTGGTCACCAGACCGTAGCCCTGGTCGGTGACCGGGGTCAGCTGCGCGAGCCGCGTCTGCGACCGTGAGGTTCGGCCCCGAGCGCGGCCTGGGCCTCGATCGTAGCAGCGGCTGCGCGGGCGAGAGCGAGAAGGACATTTAAGGTTGCGAAAGGGGGGTAGGCGCCAAGTAGCGTCACGGTCGACCGGGGCTTGATGTGGGGCGAGAAGGACATTTAAGTATGCGAAAGGGGGGTAGGCTGCAAGTAGCGTCACAGGCGACCGGGGCTTGATGTGGGCCCAGGCTAGGATGGCGAGGGCGTTGGTGGCGGTCAGCCGAACGGCGAGCGTCGGGGAGCACCCTTTTCTGCGGGGCGCGACATGCACGGCTGCCTCGGCTCGGCGGACCGGCGTTGGTCTCAGCTCCCCGCTCAGCTGCCCAGCGGCAAGCTCGACTGCCCGGGCGGGCTCGGAATGGAACGCGGTAGCGGGGATCTGGGTCCGAGGCCATGGCGAGCCAGAATGCGGCCGATGTCGTGTGCGGTGATCGCCACGTTGGTGATGCGCATGCGGCCCTTGCACTTGGGGCAGTCGGAAGCCCCGTCGCCGAAGGCCCCGGAGAACCAGATCCCGATGATGGGTGCGTGGCAGGGACAAAGAACCCGCACTTGCCGAATGTGGTGTTCGGCAACACGCTCTCTTGCATGTAGGTCGCGGGGTAAAGCGCCTGCAGTTTCGGTTTCTTGCGTTCGCAGCGGGGCGTTGCTGTGCGAGGATGCGCTGAGCTGAGTGAGTCCACCAGATCGATGGCGATCAAGCGGAAATACTCGACGGCGACCGTCATGGAGGACGGCCGGCTCGTTCCGTGGTTAGCCGCTCGCGGCGAGCTGGGGTACCACCCGGAGGCACCGCCCGAGCGCGACTACTTCTTCCAGTATGGGTGGGTTCTGCCAGACATCTTCGCGCGCGATGTGGCGCGGCGGCGCCATCTCTACTTCGGAGCGCACCACCGGGATGATGCGCGGGAAGTGTTTCTCTTCTGGCAGGCGGCGCGCGCGGGTGCGGTCTCCAGGATGGCCTTCGCCCTCGGGGCAGCGACGTCAGAGGCAGTGAAAGCGCCGATCGCCGTTTATCGCCACGAGTCCAGGCCCGGCCGGCCGACCGTCGTTTTCATCCAGCACGGCAGCTATCAGATCGTAGAGGAGGAGGACCAGCCTCTTCTGGCTTCCGGCCACGTGCTGCTTTACCGCGGAGTACAGAAGGCCCACGTGTTCAGCATGCCGGATACCGGCTACGAGCTCGAATCTGGCCTCTGGTCCCGGTACGTGACCACGCAGGCAGCAGTGCTCTCGGACTCGGCGTTGTCATTCAACTCGGTCCACGACCGAACAGTGCGATGTGAGACAGGACACCTTCGCGACCGGAGCCGGGTGAGCGACGAGATCGCGCGGCAGCACAAGCTCCCGATTGACTCCGAGGCGAGCGCGTTCTGGGAATCGTCGCTGCAGAGCTTCTCGCTCGCGCGCTGGGTCGCAGCGAACAAGTTCGGCCCCAACCACGTCATCGGTAAGACCCGGATCGACAACATCCGTATCACGACCTTCTTTGCCGGCGAGCACGAGGTGCGGGTCCTGGACCCGCGACGGGTCGAACTGGTCGAAGCAATCGGGTGCGAGGTTCGAGCGCTCACCTCGTGAGCGGGGTTGGCGAGCCATCGGGACCCAGATCGGCCGCCGATGCCGCCGACGCGGATCTTGTCGCCTGGCCGAGCCGATATCGATCCTCGCCGCGCTATGGCTGTGGTCTGGTCG
>JAKSBK010000596.1 GCA_022361155.1 Pseudomonadota bacterium | reverse complement strand
GAAAGCTCCAACGGCCTGCGGCTGCCCGGACAGCTTCGATGAACTCCGTCGCGGTCATGCCGGCTGGAAGCCGGGCGGTTGCCACGTGGATGGGAATCTCGGGATTCAGCCAGCGTCGCTTCCACGGCTCTTGACCGAGCGCGCCCGTTGGCGCCGTGAGACCGAATGCAAGGCACAATACGAAAATCGCCCGCTCCCGGTCGATATGAAGCCCTCGGGTCAAGTTCGGTCACCGTGGTGTCTGGGTGCGCGATGCTCCGGAGCGACTACTGCAGGGCTCACGGGAGGTACCATCGGTTGCAGAGCGGTTCGGACCTGAAGCGCTTGAGGCCTGGTAGTGTCGTGTTCAATCCAGCTCTGGCGTCGATTGCTTCGCTCACGATGCGATGGCATTCTACCAAGCACGATGGGGCGAGGGGTCTTATCGATAGCAGCGTTGCTCGCACTGGCTGGGTGCGGCTTCAAGTCGAACACCCCGGGCGGTATTGCAGGCGGCGCAGGCTCCGTGGCGGGTTGGGCGGGCTCTGGGGGCAGCGCGGCAGGGACGGGCGGCAGGGCAGGTGCCACCGGCGGCGTGGCGGGGATGGCAGGCCTAGGGGGAACGGGCATGGTGAGCGGACCCTGGGCCAGGCGCTTCGGAGGGACGGGTCGCGATGTGGGTATCGACGTGGCGGTAGATCCCTCAGGCAACGTGGTGCTGACGGGCTACTTCACGGGCACGGTGGATTTCGGTGGTGGCCCTCTCACAGGACCCGGCCGCAGCATTCTTGTGGCGAAGTTCGCGCCCGACGGCATGCACTTGTGGAGCAAACGTTTCGGGGGCACGGGTGAGAGCGACTATGGCGGGAGCGTTGCTACGGACGCTGCAGGCAATATCCTGGTTACCGGGGCGTTTGGAACCAGCGTCGATTTTGGGGGC
Organism: Pseudomonadota bacterium; assembly: GCA_022361155.1. NCBI lineage: Bacteria > Pseudomonadati > Pseudomonadota > Pseudomonadota bacterium. The sequence continues at coordinate 1,692 of JAKSBK010000596.1, read as the reverse complement.
GGGAGGCTCACGAGCGCCGGAGATCGGGATGTCTTCGTCGCCAAATTCTCTCCGGATGGCGGCCACCTCTGGAGTAAGCGTTTTGGTGATGCCTCGAGCGACCAGGGTTGGAGCGTTGCAGTGGACACTGCGGGCAGCGCCGTACTTACGGGCCATTTTGTTGGCACAGTGGATTTCGGGAGCGGACCGCTCACGAGTGCGGGCGGAAGTGACATCTTCGTGGCAAGATTCGGTTCGGATGGTCATCTTGTTTGGAGCACGCGCTTCGGAGGTACTGCTACCGACGCGGGGTGGAACCTGGCGCTAGACGGTCTTGGCAACATCTTGCTCACCGGGAGTTTTCGAGAATCGGTGGACTTTGGTGGCGGCCCCCTCACGAGTGCGGGCGGAAGTGACATCTTCGCCGTCAAACTCGGCTCGGACGCCGGTCATGTGTGGAGCAGACGCTTTGGAGGCACGCAAGGCGACCTCGGACGTGGAATCACGACGGACGGCGCGGGAAACGTCGTGCTCACGGGGCACTTCCACGGCACAGTGGATTTCGGAGGTGGTGGCCTCGCAAGCGCCGGTGGACCGGATGCATTCCTGGTCGAGCTAACTCCGAACGGTTTCCACCTATGGAGCAAACGCTTCGGAGGCTTCGGGAATGATCGTGGCACCAGTGTAGCGGCGGGCGGGCGGGGAACCGCCCTGCTCACTGGACATCTTAGCGACGTGGTGGTTTTCGGTGGCGGTAAGCTGACAAGCGCGGGAGCCGAAGACACCTATGTTGCCAAGTTTGCGGCCGACAGCACCCATATCAAGAGCAGGCGGTTCGGGGGCATCGGTGTTGACGAAGGCTGGGGCATCGCAGCGGACGCCGCGGGCAACATCGTGTTCACCGGGTATTTCAACGATTCGGCGGACTTTGGGGGCGGCAACGTCGTGAGCGCTGGTGACCGCGACATCTTCGTCAGCAAGTTCACCCCCTAGCCGTTAGCCCGGCGACCTCCGTACTCTCAGGCGCTCAGGACACTCTTGCGGACAACGTGACACATGGTCACTTGATCCGTTCCACGGTCACGTCCCATTCGAGGCAGCCTGTTCTCCGACCAGAGCCGTCACAACTGGACCACTGCTCGACCAGATACTTCACTCCATCCACCACCGTGGTACTACGGTCGAGTGCGAATGAGCGTGGTGTCTCGGAACTGGTGAGCCGACCCTCCCAGCTGATCTGACATCCGACGGCATCCATCCCGAGGCACCGCAGGGCAGTAGCACCCACCAAACCACATTGACTCAAAAAAGGGCTGAGGCCGGCAGGCACCGGTATTGGTTTCGGACCCTGGGGCCCGCCCCCCATAGAAGGTGGGTGCTGACTGTCGCATTCTAGACGCGGTGTCGGCTTGCCTGCCGTGAGCACAAAGGAATCACCCGGCCTAAAGCTGACTAGCGGTTCCTCAGAGATCTCCTGGCAATTCCGCAGGCCAGAAACGAAAGTGATACGAAACTGCTCTCCGCCGTCCAATCCTGGTTCCGGGCAATGGGGTCCCCAGCATCCGTAAGCGGCGCTGCCGCTGGCAAGAAGTACCGCAACGCTCAATCGGATTCGTCTAGGGGCTTGGAATACCCCTAGCACTCGAGGGGCGTTACAGCGGGCCACCACAGACCCTTTCGTCTTCCTCGGTCTCGAGACGTAGCTGTGTGGTG
>JAKSBK010000595.1 GCA_022361155.1 Pseudomonadota bacterium | reverse complement strand
GTTGCGTCATGCTTCGCACACCGCACCAAGCGTGCCCGACACCACCGCAGCTCATTTCGCATACTTACACTACCGCTTGCGGCGAAAAGTGCCCGGGCACGCCGGCGGACGCCAACCCAGGTCGGGTCGGCCACCACGGCGGCCTTGAAAGGGCCGCAACCCGTACAGGCTCTCAAACAGCGAGACACAGAACGCATACTGGTCCGATGCTTCGCTCGCAGGTTGTCCCAGCTCGTGTTCGGGCGCCATGTAGGGCACCGTGCCCACCGCGGATCCTGTGCGCGTCAGGTCCTGCTCGAGCAAATGGCCGGAAGAAGGCGAGTCGGATGGGGCCGAGACCTGCTGGCCTCGAAGGTCCGGTATCTGCGAGCGGGCTTCGTCTCCGTCCAGCGTGGCAACGCGCGGGGGTTCGTCAGCATCGGACGTGCCTTCGCTTTGCGCACCACCTGGTGCAGCGGCGTCACGACGGCGCGCGAGCCCGAAGTCCATCACGCGAACTACGCCACTCGCCGAGATGAGCACGTTGTCGGGTTTGAAGTCGCGGTGGATAAGCCCTTGACGATGGGCGGCCACCAAGCCCTTGCCCGCCTTCCGAAAGACCGCGACGACTTCACGCCAGGGGCGCTCCCGCTGGCGGTTCCACTGCGCGAGTGTGGAGCCGTCTATGATCTCGGTAGCGATGAAAACCCGTGCCCCCGACCGACCCACGTCAAAAATTGGCAGCACGTTGGGATGGGACAGCTGCGCCATGGCCTGGGCCTCGCGCATGAGGCGCGCCGTGCCGGTCTCGTACGCGCGGTCTTCCCCGGCGTCCGGTGCCCCGCGAAGCATCTTCAGCGCAACGCGCCGGTCCAGGTCCGGGTCGTAGGCGCTGTACACGACCCCCATGCCGCCCTCGCCCAAGAGCTCCCGAATGACGTAACGACCGAGCTTGTCACCAGCGCGCAACCGCCGGGATTGCGGCAGTTGGCTGTCGGTGACCGTAGGCCCGGTCGCCTCCCCCCGCGATCCCACCATAGGCTCGCCTTCCGAAGCTGCGCGGGCCCCTCCCTCTTGCGTGCACTGGGAACTCGAGCGGTGTTTGTGGTTGTCCAAAGCGCGCCGTTCCAGCTTCCAACAGGAGGAGCCCCGCCTGAGTACGGCGGCCAGGCGAAGACTTGGCGCGCCCGCTCGGCCTCAGACCGACCAGCCACAGCCCGCAGTGACCCTTCCGTTGCCGGATACCCGTGTCCGCCGAGTGTCCGATCGGGCTCGGACGTCGGACACTTTGTGTCCGACCGAGCCTGCCTTGGATCCTATCCTACTGGTTTCATTATGTTTTCCGAAGTGGCACGAGTCTCGCTTCGTGGCGGGGCATGACTACCATCACCCAAACCCAATCCGCTCCACTGCCCTACGCGACCGCGCCGTCTGCGACCAAGCCCGAGGCAAACGGCCTGCGTCGGGCCCTGCGGTGGCTTGCCTACCCGAGCCTGCTACTAGCCAACGCCGGCCTGATGGTCTGGGCCGCTGCCAACGAGCTTCCGTTTGCCGCCGTGGCCATGCCCGGGCTGTTGGCGTCGCTGGTCGCTTTGTTTGTCCTGGAACGTATCCAGCCGCACCGACGAACCTGGCATCCAAACCGCAAGGAAGCGCTGCGCGACCTGTTCTACTTCGGAATGAATGGCGGCCTGGACGCGCTGGCCAAGATGGGCACGGCGTTCGCCGTTGCAACGCTTGGTTCGTGGCACAACGGGCTCGGACTATGGGCCGCGCTACCCTTGGCGATCGTGATCGGAGACTTCGCGGGCTATTGGCTGCACCGCTTTGGCCACCGTGGCTGGCTGTGGAAGGTCCACGGCGTGCACCACACGCCGGACAAGGTCAACACCTGGAACAACAACACGGTTCACTTCCTCAACACGCTTTACAGCGGCCTTGGCAAGACGCTGCCGCTTCTCTTGCTCGGTTTCTCGCCCGAGGTGATCGTGCTCGCGGCCTACGTGCTCACGCTGCAGTCCTTTGCCGTACACGCCAACGTCGACGTTGAGCTCGGGTGGCTCGGCTACGTTGTCATGGCCCCCGCACACCATCGCCTGCACCACTCGACCAAGCTCGAAGAGGCAGGCAACTTCGCCAGCGCCATCACGCTTTGGGACCTGGCCTTCGGGACCTTTGTGTACGGCCGCGCCCGGGAGCCCATGCAGGTCGGTGTGACCGACCCGACCAGCTTCCCGAGTTCCAATTCGGTGATCCAGAATCAGCTGCATCCTTTCGTCGACCAGAGCAGGGGTTAGAAGGATCCTAAAAAGACCCTAGAGCCCAAAGGAGACTCGTCATGGTGCCGCTGATCGTGTTTGTGGCCGTCTTCGCTGGGCTTCGGTTGGCTGCGGCCCGCGGACTTGGCATCTCCCGTCCGTGCTCGGCGCGCTTCGCGCTCGCATCGGTGTTCATGGTTACCGGCAGCGCCCACTTCGTGACGCCCAGCGCCTTTGTGGAGATGATTCCGGAGTGGCTGCCGGCGCGGGATGCCGCAGTCTATGCGACGGGCGCACTCGAACTGGCACTCGCCCTGGCGCTGGCCACCCGGCTGAGCATCCTTCAACCACGCTGGGTCGGGGGCGTTGCGATGCTCTTGTTGGGCGCACTGTTTCCCGCGAACGTGTACGCCGCGTTGCACAGTCTTGGGCCAGGTGCTGCCTACGGCGCGCACTACCTGTGGTTCCGCACGCCGGTGCAAGCACTGCTCCTCGCCGCCGCGTGGTACGCGACCTACTCACGCGCCGCAAACAGCGTGTTCAAGCACGCCGGCGCGCGGTCCGCGTGACGGCCAAGCCGATGCGCTCCATGCGTCGATACAACGCTTGTCGAGACAGACCCAACTCGCGAGCCGCCCTGGCCACGACCTGTTCGTTGCGTTCCAGGACGGCCGCGATCTCGTCGTCGGTCGGCTGGCCGCCGGCATCTGCGGGCGGGGGCGATGGCTTGCGCGAGTGGGCCGAGCGGACACTCGTACTCGACGCAGAACCGCGGTGCCCAGCGCCAAGCGCCAGCTCCAGGCGCAGTGGGCCACCTCGGGAGACGATGGCTGCGCGCTCCATGACGTTGGATAACTCACGCACATTGCCAGGCCAGGCGTAGGCCAACAGCTGCTCTTGCTCGCGCTCGCCCAAACTGGATGCCGGCACCCGCAAGTCCGCGCATGCGCGCGCAAGGAAATGCTCTGCCAAAGCCACAACGTCGTGACTTCGCTCACGCAGGGGTGGCACCTCGATCGGAAACACGCTCAGGCGATAGTACAGATCCTCGCGAAAACGGCCTGCGGCTGCTTCTCGCCTAAGGTCACGATTGGTTGCCGCGACCACGCGGACGTTGACCCGCCGGGTCCGGTCGTCGCCCACGCGCTCGAACTCGCCTTCCTGCAGCACCCGCAGGAGCTTGCCCTGCAGGTCGAGCGGGATTTCGCCGACCTCGTCTAGGAAAAGCGTGCCTTCGTGGGCCAGCTGAAACCGCCCGTCGCGAGTCTTGAGGGCACCGGTGAACGCGCCGCGCACGTGACCAAAGAACTCGCTCTCAAATAGCTCCTTCGGGACCGACGCGCAGTTGACCCGTACAAGCGTCTTGCCGCTGCGCCGACTCCGGTCGTGAAGTGCGCGCGCGAATAGCTCTTTGCCGGTGCCCGATTCGCCATGGATGAGAACCGTCGCGTCGGTCTGGGCTACCGCATCCAGCTGCTCGAGCGCTCGCAAGAGGGCGGGACTCTCGCCCACGATATCTCCGGAACGCACTGCGGCGACCTCCTCGCGTAGGTAGTCCCGCTCACGCTCGAGTGCGCGGTTGAGCCGCTCGATCTCCTCGCGCGCTCGCACCCGTTCGGTGACATCGCGCAATGAACCCGTGAAGTACAGCGTGCCGCCGAGTGGCGTGCAGGTAAAACGAATCTCAAGCGGGACCTCGCTGCCATCCTCGCGCAGTCCGCGCACCTCCACGTACCGAAGCGGCATGTCACGCGGGTTCCTCAGCCGCTTGTCAAAGCCCTCCGCGTGCCGTTGACGGTAGCGCTCAGGCATCAGAACAGAGAGCTGCTGGTCGAGGAGCGCGCGGTTTGAATACCCGAAGATGCGCTCGGCCTCTTGGTTGACCAGCACGATGCGCTGCTCGCTGTCGCAGACGATGAAGCCGTCACCGCAAGTGTCCAGCAGATATGCGAGGTGGGCCGTGGTCAGCGGCAAGTCGGCCTGGGTCACGGGCATGTCCGGACACTACTCGATCGGACGTTTCATGGACAGGTGTCCGCAGGAGTGTCCGCCTGCAGGCGTGCCGAAGCGCCCCGTTTTTATTCGGTTTTTCGCATTGCGGGCGTCGAATGCGAGCTGGCACGCGGCTCGCAGCACGCGGCTCGCAATAGACAAGAGGAATAGACAGGGACACTTGGAACACAAGGTCGCAACGGCCACAGCGGACAGGCGACCGAAGAACTCAAGCACACCCAACGCAAAAGGAGCCAACCATGTCCTTCTACAGCGATTGCCTCTTTCCCCGTTACTACGACCGCGTGATGAAGGGCGCGCCGCTCGAGCATGCTCGCCGGCGTTCCCTGAGAACGGCCGCCGGCCGCATTCTCGAACTCGGTATCGGCACGGGACAGAACCTACCCTGCTACCCCACGAGCGTGCGCTCGCTCACCGCGGTGGATCCCAACCCGGGCATGGAACGAGAGCTCCGCCGCAAGCTGACCCGTACTGAGCTAGAAGGCCAACCCAGTCAGGTTGAGGTCGAGTTCGTGCGCGCACCCGCGGAGCGACTGCCCTTTCCCGATGCCAGCTTCGATACGCTTGTCAGCACCCAGGTCCTGTGCAGTGTCGACAACACGCAACGCACACTCGAGGAAGCGTTGCGTGTCCTTCGGCCAGGGGGTCGCCTCCTGTTCCTCGAGCACGGACACAGTGACGAACCCTCGGTCGCTCGTTGGCAGCGCTGGCTCACGCCGGCGCAGCGCTTGTTCGCGGCCGGCTGCCGACTGGACGTCCCCATCGCGCACGTGATCGCCGACGCCGGCTTTCAGATCGACGTGCTGGAGCGCTACTACATGCCCGGCGACCCCAAGACGCACGGCTCGATGTACGAGGGCATCGCAAGCAAGCCGCTAAGCCTGCCGGTGCGCAAACTGTTCGCCGCCGCCGGCCGGCCGACCTGACCCGCGTTGGGGCTAGGGGATATCCGGGCGGGTGCGGTGGTGGCGGCTCGCAGCTGGAGCCCACGGTCACCGGTCGGGCTCTTCGGCGTCTCTACGGGCCGGCTGGTGTGGGAGAGCCGCACAACGGCGCGGCAAAGGTACACGAGCCCAAGCGCTGAGC
>JAKSBK010000594.1 GCA_022361155.1 Pseudomonadota bacterium | reverse complement strand
TCGACCAGCCTCCTGTGCCCCGGCAACGTTAGGCCGGATTCAAAGCACGTATCGATGGGTGAGATTGCCGACTGCGCACCGCGCTGCCGGAGGGGACCACTGCATGTACTTGACACCGGCCGCTCTATCGAGGGTCAGGTCGCCGGGCCACATCACGTCGGCGTAGTTCGCCATCGTCCGGGATGAAGGCGTGGCGTGGGCGGGATGGCAAGGTCGGTTTCGCCCTCAGCTATCCGAGTTGCCGCATCTCCTCGACTTCCCGCTTAATGAACTCCGCGCACGCCTCGATGCGGTCGGTATAGCTGTTTTCGTCGACCTTGTTGCCGGCCTCATCCACAAACGCCACGGTGAAGCCGGTGGGCTCCTGGCGAAAGTACCAGCCAGAGCTCGTCCGTTTGTTCTCAGACAACGCCAGCCAGTCGTCCACCAGCGATGCATCGCTCGCGAGAATCGCTGCGAGCAAGTCGGGGGTAACGTGTACATGCCGGTCGAAGTACCCGGACTGCTCAAGAATGGCGTAGGCCGAGAGGTCACCTCGACTGTGGAATGTACGGGGCAGGCGGGCGACTGCCTCCGCGGTAACCTGCGCTTCAGGCGACACAGCAGTGCTCATCGGATCATCCTCGTTCCGTCCGCGCTGAGGCGGAACCCTTGCTCGACGAGGTAGTTGAGCTCTCGTCCAAACCAGCCGGTCGCTTCGCTCACGTTCTTGACCGGGTTGGAGAGGACGATCTCATCCCCGCGAGAGATCATTCGATCGAGGAACTTCTGGTTCGCGGCCCACTGCTCGGCCGGCGTCATCTTGCTCCAGATCTTTGTCGGGATGCTGAAACGTCTTGCGGCTAGATCATCAGCGAGATTGACGTAGTCAGGGAACTTGCCCAGGACCGTCTTGCCTGCACCCGCCCCCCTTGTGGCAGCGGGTCGGGCCACGGTGCCTGCGAGGTTGCCGGCGCCCCTGGCTAGGCCGAGTCCTGCGAGTCCGGCTGCGGCGCCGCTGGCGAGGTCGCCTGCGGTTGCTTGCTCGCCACGGACGATTTTC
>JAKSBK010000593.1 GCA_022361155.1 Pseudomonadota bacterium | reverse complement strand
GGTGGCAACAGGGAGCCGGATGGGCGGCAGCGGTAAGGCAGCACCAGCAGGGACACAGACCGACGGCGAGCGGGTAACCGGCCACCGTGTGGCTCGGTTCTTGCCCGTCTCCCGTCTCCCGTCTCCCGTCTCCCGTCTCCCATACCACCGTTAGCCTGGCGAGAGCGCTCAGCCTCCTCGAACTCGCCATACGTAACCTCTCACCGGGTTTCACGCTGCAACGAGGGGGCTTCCTCACCGCCTTTTCTGGGTGGTCCAAATCCGGCTCGATGCCCTGCGCCGGGGCTCATTTCAGCCGTGGCTCCAATGCGCTCCTCGGGCATCTTCTATGGGCGCACTCGTTCAAGAGGGCGTCTGCAATCCTCATTTCTTGGGGACCGAACGCTCATTGTAAACGCTTGCCCACTTTCCGATTACCATGAGCCTGAAGGCCGATTGGGATGACCCTGACAGGAGGAGACGTCGGCGAAGAAGGGAACTTGAAGTTCCTGCTCATAGAAGAGGACAAGTCGCAATCGAGGAAGCGATCCAGCCATCTATCGCAGCTACTAACGAGGACAGGAAACGTCGTAATCCCATCCTCCTTTCATAATGCATTTGAGTTGTTGGATAGGAACAAGTCAGTCCTTGCGGTAATCGTCTATCTCACAGGACAAACGTTTGAAATTGAGATTGTCCAAGCGCTCCGAAAAAGGAAACCGGCAATGCCCATGCTGCTCTTCAGCTCGGAGCCGTCGGCGCGGTTGTCGCATGAGGCCGCGATGCTTGACCTACCGTACGTGCTCGAGCCCATTCCCCATGCCCTTGCGGAGCGTCTGGCACAACGCGCCGCGATGCGGAACGCGACCAGGCTGGGAGCCGTGAGTGCAGCCGCGCACATGATGGCCTGCCAGTGCGGCCTTACTCCACGCCAGCACCAGCTGGTATCCGTGGTCGCCAACGGAACGATTCGCCGTAGAGGAATTGCTCAGCGATTGAACGTGACCGAGAACACCGCAAAGGGGCTGATCCGGGAGGTTCTCTTCAAGACTGGTTGCAAAGCGATTTCCGACCTGCATCAGAAGTTGGCCAAGCTATACCCACAAAATACAACTTAAGCCAAATCTACACATCGTAGCAACGTGATATAGACAATGTGATATACTTGTGGGTCCGGATTCGCAAACGGAGTAGGTCTTGGCGCTACTGTCTATAATTCTAGTTCTAGTAGTTAGCACGTAGTACCGCAACGACGTTTCGGCCTGGGGAATAGACCGCGGATGCAAAGGTCTTGTATCCGGCGTCCAGCAAGTTTTCGACTGACACCGTGAATGACAAATTGTTACCGAGCCGAAGGCCACCGGACAGGGTGACGTCGATCCAACCTCGAGCTCCATCGCATCTGCCCTTTGCGCAAATGCGAATATCCTGTCGATCGGACCTGCTGAGGCGGGTCTGGGAAAGGGCGCCGGCGAACGCGCTGCTTATCCACCATCTACCCTCCGTGCGTTCGCCGTAGCGAACGCTGGCCAGGAGCATCGGTGGCGGAATCTTGGATGCAGGCTCGGAACTCGTCGTGCCATTCAACTCCGGCCGCTGCGTCTGACCGTAGGTCTCCCAGACGCTGAGCGCGGTGGTCAATTGAGGAGTCCAATGACGTTGAAGAGAGAGCTCGGCACCGATCAGCACGGCGCGGCTGGCATTTCTTCGAGCAAGTACGGGAAGGCCTTCGATACGGCTCCGGCCGAGATAGCTGGAAGGAACGCGAACGATCAGTCCCGTGAGTAGGGAGCCGTAGAGGTAGGCATCCCAGCTCCAGTCGTCGGCCTTGAACTTGAAGCCCGTCTCGGCCGTCCACGAACGCTCGACATCGAGCTGGGGGCTTGGCACCGTAAATCCGCGAGCACCGCTGCCAAGAGCTTGAAAATCCTCGAGATTGGGCGCGCGAAACCCCACCAGCAGATTCCCAACCCATGCCAAATTTTCGCCGAGCTCGTGGCGCACACCTAGTGACCCCGTCACCCCGCGCATGCGGCGATCAAAGGGGTCAACAGCGGCGGGCTCGATTTCCAGGAGTCGATCCGCTGGAGCAGAAACGTGCAGATAGGTGCCACGGAAGCCGGCAAGCAAGAGGGCGTCGCTCCCCAGGCTCTGAGAAAGGAGCATATACGCGCCGTACGCGCCGCTATTGCTGCCATCGACGTAGCGGCCGCGAACGCGCTTAGTGCTTCCGCTGGCCGAGACCAGTCCGGAGCTTCCGATTTGGTCGATGACCGCGTTCATTCCCACTTCGAGGCTTGCAAGCTTCCAAGGGCTACCACGTAGAGCAATGCTCGGCTGCCAGCTCAGGACGCGGTCGCGCTGATTCTCGATCCGGTCGGTCCGCAGGCGCTGCCGCCACTCGGCGCGCAAGCTGATTCCCGCGTGAACATGCAGGCGTACCCGGCTGCCAGGCAGACGTGAGACATAGGTCGCAGCAAACGCGTCGCGTGTTAGGCTCTTCACCAGCTGCTGATCTTGCGCCGTGGACACATCCGCACGAGGGCTGTCAAACAGGCCGTTTGATTGGTAGCTCAAGCTCACTCGCCGAGTTCGTTGTGGAACGAAGTCGAGTCGTGCGGACAGTGTCCGTTCGCGGTAGCCCGTGAATGGCTGAAGACCCATGGAGCCGCCCCTACGTACCAGGCCGGCCCGACCCACTCCTGCTGAGACGCGAGCGCCAAAGGGTCCCATCCATCCACTCAGCGAGCCTCGAACCCGTCCTGCGTGCTCGGCGCTCGAACCCCTCGCGAAGGCCGAGCCCCTGACACCGGACGGGCCACGGCCTTCCGCTGGCGTACGCTTGGTGACGACACGCACAAGGCCGCCGAGCGCGTCGGAGCCGTACGCAACGGATGCGGGGCCTCGCACTACCTCGATTCGTTCGATCGACTCAGGGTCGACCAGATTGAGAAGCGCGTTGCCGCCTACTCTCATGAGGGCATCATTCAGACGCATGCCGTCGAGCATGAGCAGAACACGGTGGCCGGTGAGTCCTCGAACGATGGGCGCTCCCGAAGAACTCGAGGTGCGTTGCACGAGCACGCCG
>JAKSBK010000592.1 GCA_022361155.1 Pseudomonadota bacterium | reverse complement strand
TTCACCTGAAAGCCTCCCTTTCGGTGTTCTGGTTGAGGTTGTACAACCCCCAAAACACCGGGCTTTCAGGGTTTAATCCCTGCAAAATGAAGAAAAGTGCGCTTGGTCAGGGTCTAGCACGATACAACCTGTATTACTGCTGGTCAGACGGCGGCATACTCTGTAGTGTCGGCGGGATCGTGCACGAGCCACGGCGCGAGTTGGCGCCAGTAGGCGGTGGGACAAGCGCGAACGTTTCGCTCGATGTGCCGTGCACGCCGGGCAAGGCCCGCTGGCTCAGCATCCGGGTCTGGACGCTCGGTTTTGGTGGCACGGTCAGCAGCAGCGACGTGTACTCGTTGTTCTACTCGGTCGAAGGAGTGGACGACGGCTTCACCTATTTCAACGGGAGCGGAGGGGACCCACCGCAACCGGGCATCGGTCCACCAGTAAACCCATAGGGCAACCCCGGGCGTGTGCCCGCGGCCACCTAGCAAGTAAGGAGCTCAGATGGTCTTCACCAATCGTTCGAGCGTCCCACCGTGTCTTTGCGTGCTATTCACTGCGGCGACGCCGCTGGTAGCATGCGGCGGCAAAACGATCACTGCTCTGGCAGCCGCCGGAGCGGTGGGAGGAATGGCCGGGACGACCGGTGCAGGAGTCACGGGAGGCAATGCCGCTTCCGGCGGCCAGGGGGGGTTGGGGCAGCGAGTGGCCAAGGGGGGACTGGCGGTCTGGGCGGCCGTGGGGGGCAGGTCGGCGTGGGGGGCATGGGCGGTCGAGGCGGCTGGAGCGGCCCTGGCGGTGCAGGGGGTCAGGGCGGATTCGCCGGCCTGATCGGCGTCGGAGGAGGGGCGGCCCAGGGCGGGTTCGGGGGCCTGAGCGGTGTCGGGGGAGGGGCGGCCCAGTGGGGGGGTGGAGGTCTGGGCGGTGCCCCCAGCACAGGCGGCTCGGGCGGCTGGGGTTGGGGCCCTTGCCCGCCGCGCACGAATACGGTGTGCACGACGACCCCCCATTTCCCCGGCCCTCCGTATTGCGTGCCGGAGGGTTCTCGTGGCCCCCCACTATGCGCCGACCGACTGTTGTGCCAGAGGCTTCGTGGCAGGTGCGTGTCAACGGGAAGCGGGCTGACCGGTGACAGCTGGTGCATCCGGAACTGTACTCCTGGTGCCGGGCAAGGTGGCACCACGGGCGGCGCCGGCAGCGGCGGGGCTGGAGCGAGCGGTCAGAGCGGCACGAGTGGGCCGTGAGGCGTAGGGGCAGGCAAGGTGGCAGGCACGAT
>JAKSBK010000591.1 GCA_022361155.1 Pseudomonadota bacterium | reverse complement strand
GTGTACCACCGTGTTTCCGAGCAGGAGCGCAGGGACGATCTGGCCGTTGGGCAGGTGGCCTGGGAAGTTGAAAGGGCCGACCACCGCGATCACACCGAGGGGGCGGTAGCGAATCTCACCGGGCAGATCGGACAGGAAGCGCGTGGCCGTGAGCTCTGCCGCCTCGCCCAGACAAAGCCCTACCTTGCCGATCATGGCGCTGACCTCACCCTCCGCCTCCCAGCGGGGCTTGCCGGCTTCGCGCATGATGGTTTCGGCGATTACGAGGCGGTTTGCCCGCAGCCGCGACCGATAGCGCTGGAGCAGGCTGCGCCGCTCGGTCGCTGGTGTGCGTCGCCAGCCTCGGAGCGCCACGCGCGCGCTTTGCACCGCCGGATCGACGTGGCTGAGACCGAAGGGATGCAGCGAGACCCGATCGTTCTGGTCGGCAGGGCTATGTACAGCGAGCTCGCCATCGATCGGCGCCGGCGACACGAAGCGGCCGTCGATGAAGTCCCCGGGTCGCAGCAGTGTTGGCTCAGGCATGCGTTCGCACTATAGCGAAGCTGCAGCGACAAACCCATGCGCGGCGAGCCTGCTCTCGAACATGGGCCTCAACAAGGGCCTCGAACATGGGCCTCAGACATGGGCCAGGAGGACTGATCATGGCAGCTTTGGAAGGCAAGGTAGCGATCGTGACGGGCGCGGGAGGTGGCATCGGTCGCGCGCACGCGATTCGATTCGCCCGGGAGGGTGCCAGCGTCATCGTGAACGACCTCGGGGGTGCGCGGGACGGCAGCGGCGCCGAGGCTGGACCAGCGCAACGCGTGGTGAAGGAAATTCGCGAGGCCGGCGGCCAAGCAGAGTCGAGCTGCGACAACGTCGGGATACCCGAAGGTGCCCAGGGCATCGTCGATTTGGCGTTGCGCTCCTTCGGAAGGCTCGACGTGCTGGTCAACAATGCGGGCATCCTGCGCGATCGTACCCTGCGCAAGATGACGGTGGAGGAGTTCGATTCCGTGATCCAGGTCCACGTGCGCGGCTCGTTTCTGTGCTTGCAGGCCGCCGCGCGCGCCATGATCGACGCTGGCCACGGGGGACGGATCATCAATACCACCAGCGTTTCGGGCCTGGTGGGGATCTTTGGCCAAGCCAACTACGCTGCAGCAAAGGCGGGGGTCTACGGGCTGACACGAGTGGCTCATCTAGAGCTCTTCGATAAGCACAAGATCACCGTCAATGCGCTGGCTCCTCTCGCCCTGACCCGCATGACCGACGATCTCCCGGCCTTTCAGGCGGTTTCCAACGCCGCGGAGCTGCTTTCGCCCGACCGCATCGCCGACGTGTGTGCGTTTCTCGCCTCCGAGGACGCCGCCGACATCTCGGGCTGCGTCGTGGCGGTGCGAGGCACCCAGGTGTGGCTCTACGAGATGGGGGAGACGGAGCCCTGCACGCCTCTGGATGGTGACGCGTGGAGCTTCAAGGAGCTTCGCTCGCGCTGGAGCGAGATCGCGAGCCGATCACGTCCCTCGGAGCCGATCACCAGGCTCGTCTAAGGGCCCGCGGAAGAATAACTCATCCATCTCACCGGTTCCGACCACCGCTGGCTATGTTGCGCCTCCTCGAAATATCCCCAATATTCCTCGTCGTTGCGCCTTGCCAACGGCGCCCGGCCCTCGGCGATACAGACGAGTTATT
>JAKSBK010000590.1 GCA_022361155.1 Pseudomonadota bacterium | reverse complement strand
GTGACACTCGAGCATCTGTTGGTCGGACTGTTGGACGACGAAAAGGTCGACGACGCCATTCGCGCCTGTGGCGGAACGCCGAAGCGCCTGCGCCGCGAGCTGCATGCTTTCCTCGAAACGTCGATCCCCAAGCTGCCCGAAGAGATTCAGGACGTTCAAGCACGCCAGACGCTTGCGGTTCACAGGGTGCTGCAGCGCGCCGCCGTGCACGTTGTAACCTCCGAGCGGGATGTCATCAGCGGCGTCGCCGTGCTTGTTCAGATCTTCAACGAAGAGGAGTCCCAAGCGGTCTACTTGCTACGCAAGGAAGGTCTGCGCAAGTTCGACTTGAAGCGCTACGTGTCCCATGGCGTCCGGCCCGACGGTCTGGTTGAGAGCGAAGGCAGCCCGGCAACCACCGGCGACGACGGCGAGGAAGAGGGGGACTCCGCGCGCGATCCGCTGGCCGCCTACACCATGGACCTGATCCAGCTTGCCGAGGACGGCCAGATCGACCCGCTCATCGGACGCACAAACGAGCTCGAGCGGACGGTGCAGGTGTTGTGCCGCAGACGCAAGAACAATCCGCTGTATGTGGGTGAATCGGGTGTGGGCAAGACCGCGATCGCCGAGGGGCTCGCACAGGCCGTGCATGAAGGACGTACGCCCGAAGTGCTGCAGGGCGCGCGCATCTACTCGCTCGATATGGGTGCCCTGCTCGCCGGGACCAAATTCCGCGGCCAGTTCGAGGAACGGCTCAAGGGCGTGATCCGGCGACTTACGGAGCACGAGAACGCCGTGCTGTTCATCGACGAAATCCACACCATCGTAGGCGCCGGCGCGACTTCAGGCGGTTCGATGGATGCCTCCAACATACTCAAACCTGCGCTGGCTTCGGGCAAGCTGCGTTGCGTGGGCTCGACCACTTACGAAGAGTACAAGCACATCGAGCGCGATCGCGCCCTGGCGCGCCGCTTCCAGAAGATCGAAGTGAAGGAGCCCTCGATCGAAGACACGATCGGTATCCTCAAGGGACTGCGCAGCCGCTACGAGGAGCACCACGAGCTCAAGTACGACGACGGCGCGATCGAGGCAGCGGCAAGACTGGCGGCAAAGCACATCAACGATCGCTTTCTCCCGGACAAGGCCATCGACGTCCTGGATGAGGCCGGCACCCTGGATCGCCTGCGTCCGGAAGCGGAGCGCACCGGCCGGGTCACGGTCAGCGACATAGAGGCCATCGTCAGCAAGATCGCGAGGATCCCCGAAAAGAGCGTATCCACGTCGGATCGCGAGCGCCTGAAGAACTTGGCCCGGGATCTCAGGTCGGTGATCTTCGGGCAGGACAAGGCCATCGAGCAGCTCGCCTCGTCCATCAAGCTGGCGCGTTCGGGCCTGCGCGACCCCGACAAGCCCATCGGCTCGTTCTTGTTTTCTGGTCCCACCGGCGTGGGCAAGACCGAGCTCGCCAAGCAGCTTTCGCTGGTGCTCGGGGTCGAGCTGCTGCGCTACGACATGAGCGAGTACTCGGAGCGACACACGGTCTCGCGTCTCATCGGCGCGCCGCCGGGCTACGTGGGCTTCGATCAAGGGGGGTTGCTTACCGATGCCGTGCGCAAACATCCCTACTCCGTCGTCGTCTTGGACGAGATCGAAAAGGCCCACCCCGATCTGTTCAACATCCTGCTTCAGGTGATGGATCATGCCACGTTGACCGACAACAACGGGCGCAAGGCGGACTTCCGCAACGTCATTCTGATTCTGACGACCAACGCTGGAGCGCAAGACATGGCCAAGAACGCGCTTGGCTTTGGCCGCGAGCCGGGCGAGGTCGACAACAGCAGGGCGCGGCAGGCGATCGAGCGCGCGTTCTCGCCGGAGTTCCGCAACCGCTTGGACGCCTGGGTCTTGTTTGATGGGCTGCCCAGGCAAGTGATCTTGCGTGTCGTGGACAAAGAGCTCGGATTGCTGCAGGAGCAGCTCGATGCGAAGGGCGTCAAGGTGGCTCCGAGCGACCGTGCGCGCGAGTGGCTGGCAACCAACGGCTACGACGCGGCCTTTGGGGCACGGCCGCTGGCACGCCTGATCGAGAGCCGGCTCAAGCGGCCGCTTGCCGAGGCACTGCTTTTTGGAGCCCTGCGGGCAGGTGGCACGGCTCGTGTCGATGCGGACGGCGACGAGTTGGTCCTGAGCTACGAGCATCCAGAGGTGCCGGAACCTGCCGAAGACACTCCCTGTACCGAAACGAGCTCGGGTGGCGACCCGGAATAGCGGGGGTGGCCCCCTTGCGTTTACGGGCTACAGTTCTGGTACGTGTCCGTCTACGTCCTGAACGAGGAGCTCGTTTTCCCCCCTCCCGAACAGGCCAACGAGGATGGGGTCTTGGCCGTGGGTGGCGACGCGTCGGTCGAGCGCTTGATTCTGAGTTACGCGCTTGGGATCTTTCCCTGGCCGCACGAGAGCCTGCCGCTGCTGTGGTTCTGTCCCGATCCGCGTTTCGTGTTGGAGTTCGAGCGCGCACACGTCGGTCGTTCGTTGCGCAGGTGCATTCGCAGGCAGCGCTATGAC
Organism: Pseudomonadota bacterium; assembly: GCA_022361155.1. Classification (NCBI taxonomy): domain Bacteria; kingdom Pseudomonadati; phylum Pseudomonadota; species Pseudomonadota bacterium. The sequence continues at coordinate 2,065 of JAKSBK010000590.1, read as the reverse complement.
GTGCGGGTCGACACGGCGTTCGACGAGGTCATTCGGCGCTGCGCGAGCGTGGCGCGTCCCGGTCAGCGCGGGACCTGGATCAGCGACGAGCTGCTGCGCGGATTCGTAGCTCTGCACCGGCGCGGCTACGCCCACAGCGTCGAGGCATGGCACCATGGCGCGCTCGTGGGAGGCCTGTACGGCGTGTCCTTGGGCCGTGTGTTCTTCGGCGAGTCCATGTTCGCGCTGGCTCCGGACGCGTCGAAGGTCGCGACCGTAGCGATGCTTGGCAACCTGCGCCTGTGGGGGTTTCGGTTGGTGGACTGCCAGGTCTACACCGAGAACCTGGCTCGCTTCGGGGCCAGGAGCTGGCCTCGCGCACGCTTTCTCACGGAGCTGCGCCGAGCCTTGGTGTTTCCGACGCGCCGCGGACCCTGGCGTTTCCCCTTGGACCCTGTGCAGGCGCTCGCGTTCCTGAAACAGCCTGCGACCAACCCCACAGGCCAGGTGTCGGCTCAGCCCAGTTTCTTGACGGATCAGAGCGAACGGTGATCCGGTGAAGTGCACTGGGCGCAGCAAGCACCGGCGTCAAGCAGGCCGGCCAGCAACCACCCCAAAGACTGCCCCGTTGCTGTTGTCGCGGTTTGGGGCACGCCTCGCAGCCGCGGATCGAGAACATACCCGCTGGCTCCGATAGTGCGGGACTCGGCGCAGTGCGGAACTCGGCGCAGTGCGGGACTCGGCGCAGTGCGGAACTCGGCGCAGTGCGGAACTCGGCGCAGTGCGGGACTCGGCGCAGTGCGGAACTCGGCGCAGGCGATGCCCTACGGAGCGCCCTGGTTGCCTGACACGCGCCCCAGCCAGGAGGGGTCGGTGTTGCGCGTGGGCGAGCCCCTGCCCTTCAAATACTCGACGAAGCGATCCCGGATATCGGTCACGGTGGAGCGCTCCACGCTTGGATGCGACAAGAGGGCGCTCCGCCAGGAACAGACCTTGGGCACGTCTCGAAACAGATCGAGCTCCGGCACGATCTGCTCGCACCACAGCAGTCTTTGAAGCAACGGGGCGATGGCGGCATCCACCAGAGACAATGCATCGCCGCGAAAGAAGCGGTCATCCGAAAGCGCCCCCTCCAGGCGCTGCAGCTTCGAGCTGCAGGCTTGTGCCGTCTTGCGGGCGTCTTGCTCTTCCCGCGTAACCATCAGGCGATAGCAATCCACCAGCGCGGTGGAGCCGAATTCGATCCAGGATCGATGACGCGCTCTTTCCAGTGGATCGCTCGGATGCATGGTGCGGCCCGGCGCTGTCTCGTCGATGAACTCGTTGATGACCGCAGACTCGAACAAGACGATTTCCCCGACCTGAAGCACCGGCACCTTGCCGAGCGGCGAGAGGGCAACAAACCAACTCGGCTTGTTCGAAAGGTCAATATACTCGACGTCGTATTCGACACCCTTTTCCTCCAGCGTGATCACACTACGCTGCACGTAGGGGCAAAGATCGAAGCTAATGAGCCTGTAGTTCGACACGTAGGACCTGCGGGTACGAGGGAACGCACCAATGTGGCACCACTCGCAGTATCCGGCAAGGAGAGCGGCCGGCAACTACCAATCAATCCCGAGGCACCATCCACATGACTGCACCGCTGTCGGACAGCGGATAGCGGTACGCCATGATCGTCAAAGGGCGCCCTGACGCATCGCGTACGTGCAACATGGTTGCCGGTCGCGCGCCCGCCGGACCCCGCCACTGGATAGGCTGCTCGCCCCAACGCATGCTCCCGTCCTGCTCCACCACCAGCGTGCGCCACTGCCGCGGCTCGGCCGCCGTGGATGCGTCCTCGTCGGCAGGTGCGGATTGCGCGCTGCTCGCAACCCTGCGGATGCGCTCTGCGAGCGCCCCGTAGGTATAGTCGCTCACCCACGAAGGGCTGCAGTAGCTCAGGAAGTCGCTGTGAGCTTCGGGTCCGAGCACGCGCTGTTCGATGGCGCTGAAACCCCAGCTGCCCAGCGCGGCTCGGGCATAAGGAAAGTCCGGATCGACATCATGGGTGTCGCCGCAAGGCGCGTGCTTGCGTCCATGCGCG
>JAKSBK010000589.1 GCA_022361155.1 Pseudomonadota bacterium | reverse complement strand
GAGGGCTCCGGGGTCTCGACGAGGCCGAAGCGCGGCGTTTGGTCGTTGCTTACGAGCCCGTGTGGGCCATCGGTACGGGCCGGACCGCAGGCCCTGACGATGCCCAGCAAGCGCATGCGGCGCTGAGGGCGCAGGTGCGCGAGCGGTTTGGCGAGGCGGTTGCCTGCGCCATGCGAATACTCTATGGAGGCAGTGCTCGACCGGACAACGCGGCCGGGCTGCTCGCCGAGCCAGACGTCGACGGCCTGCTCGTGGGCGGTGCATCCCTGGCTGCGGAATCCCTGGCCTCCATAGTGGAGGCAGCGGAATCACGATTGAGCGTGGGCTCTGCAAACGACTCCAGCGGAGCTGCAGGATGATTACCTTCCTGACCGTGGTTTACGTAATTGTCTGCCTTTTCCTGATTCTGGTAGTGCTCCTTCAGGCTGGAAAGGGCGGAGGCATGGGGTCGGCCTTTGGTGGCAGCTCCAGCCAGGCTGTGTTCGGTGGGGCTGGCGCGGGCAATTTCCTGACTCGACTCACGGTCGCCAGCGCCGCCCTCTTCATGCTGCTTTCGGCCACGCTAGCCTATTTGTCGTCCAGCTCCGAGAAGTCGCTGGAAGCGGCCTCGGAGGCGGTGCTCGAGGAACTCGAGGAACAGAAGAAGACTGCCCAGGACCAGCAACAAGACGAAGCCAAGACGCGGTCGGTCGGCGAGACCGCTGAGGGAGCCGACCAGGGAGCGACCAGCGGCGCAACGGCCGTCGAATCGACCACTACGGTGGACAAGCCACCCGCCGCCGAGGGCGCGCCGAGCGGCGTCCAGACCGGGCCCTCGAGCGGCGAAGCCAAGGACGACGCCGATCCGGGTTCCGCAACCAGCAACAAACCCCCTACCCCTCCGGCGACTCCCACCCGGGCGCGTGATCCACGCTAGCTACATGCGTCGAGCCTCGTCGATACTGGTGGGTAGAGTCTCCCGCAAGCCAGTTTTGAGCGTGCCGTTGAAGCGCTCGATTTTTCCGTTCGATTGCGGGTAGTACGGGGAAGTGCGAACGTGGGTCATGCCGGCGAGTCGGATGAACTCTTTGAAGTCGCGGGCAATAAACTGCGGTCCGTTGTCCGAGATGATGCGCGGCTTGGCGTCGGGGTAGTGCTCGCGGGCGCGTTGAACGATGGTCTCGACGTCGCTCTCGCTCATCGTCTCT
>JAKSBK010000588.1 GCA_022361155.1 Pseudomonadota bacterium | reverse complement strand
GATGCCCTGAAGCGGCGCTGCATGCACCTCTTCATCCCCTTCCCCGATGCCCGCACCGAGGAGCGCATCGTCGCCGCCCGCCTGCCCGGCATCGCCCAGCGGCTGAACCGCCAGCTCGTCACCTTCATCCAACAGCTCCGCGGCGAGGACCTGAAGAAGCTGCCCTCGCTCGCCGAGACCCTGGACTGGGCCCGCGTCGTGATGCTGATGAACGCCGACCAGCTCGAGGTAGAGCTGGTGCGCGACACGCTCAACGTGCTGCTGAAGTTCGAGGTCGACATCGAGACCGTGGGGCCGAAGCTCACCGAGATGACGCGCAAGGCCCAGCGCGAGGCGGGCGGCATCGATGCAGCCCGCGCTTGACCGCTTCCTGAAGGCGCTGCGCGCGGCCGAGGTGCCGGTCTCGGTGCGCGAGACCGTGGAAGCGCACCAGGTGGCCGAGCGGGTGGGCTTCGCCGACCGGCTGATGCTGAAGGACGCGCTCGCCGTCACCGTGGCCAAGAGCGAGGACGAGAAGACGCGCTTCGACGACTGCTTCGAGGCCTTCTTCGCCCGCGAGGCGGCCGATGCGCGGGCGCTGCCGGAGGCGCTCAGCACGGACGCCGAGGTCGCCGCCGAGGTGGCCGAGCTGCCGCTCGCCGCCATGCTGCAGGAACGCGATGTGGAAGCCATCGCCGCCGCCATGGAGGCCGCCGCCAACAGCGTCGGCGTCGCCGAGATCCGCTTCTCGCTGCAGCGCGGCATCCTGGCGCGGCGGCTCCTTGACGAGATGGGGCTCCGGCAGTTGGAGCGGATGATCTGGGGCCTGCGCGGGCGCGGCACGCCGGCGGGCCTGGCCCAGGCCGAGGCGCTGGATGCCGGCCGGCGTTTCCTGTTGGACGAGGCGCGCCGCTTCCTCGACCGCCAGGTCGAGCTCTACGCCGCGCCCAGGGCCGAGCGCCTGCGGGAAGAGTTCCTGGAGGAGACCCGGCTCTCCAACGTCGAGGCGCGCGACTTCGCCCGCATGCAGCGCATCGTC
>JAKSBK010000587.1 GCA_022361155.1 Pseudomonadota bacterium | reverse complement strand
TGACCGGCGCCACGCTCGTCACCATGAAGCGCTTTATCGCCGAGGACGCCTTGCGCCTACTGGAGGAGGAGCGCTGCACCCTCACTTCCGGCAACGACACCATGTACCTCATGCTGCTGAACAGCCCAGCCTTCACGACGAGACGCTATCACTTGCGCGGCGGCTGGGCGGCGGTCTCGCCCAGCATCATGCGGCGGATCACCGACGACTTCGGCGCCGGCGAGACGGTCGTCGCCTACGGCCTCTCGGAGGCCTCCCCAAACATCGCGATGTCGGACTATCGGGCGCCCTTGGAGGACCGTATCGCCGGGTGGATGTCTCCCCATCCCGGTCTTCAGGTTCGCATCGTCAACCCGGAAAGCGGCCTCGAGTGCGCGATCGGCGAGGAAGGGGAAATCCAGGTCCAAGGCTGGTGCGTCATGCGGGGCTACTACAACGACCCGGACGCCACCGCCAAGACCATGACCGCGGACGGCTTTCTCAAGACGGGCGACAAGGGGGTCTTGGGCAAGGAGTCCAAGCTGAGGTTCGTGAGCCGCCTGAAGGAGATCATCCGGGTCGGCGGCGAGAACGTTGCTCCCTCCGATATCGAGGACGCGCTGGTCGAACACCCCAAGATCCAGCAGGCCCAGGTCTTCGCGCTGCCGGACTCGCGATTGATCGAGGTTCCCGGCGCCTACGTTCTGCCGCGCCAGGGCGAGTCCCTGTCGGCGGAGGACGTCGTCGCCTAGGCCAAGGACCGCCTGGCGAACTTCAAGGTCCCCAAGTACGTCGCCATCGTCGACAGCTTCGAGTCGATCGGCATGACCGCCAGCTCCAAGGTTCCGAAACGCCTGCTGGCGGAGCATGCCAGGAAACACTTCGGTCTGGAGGACATGTAGCTAGGACCATGGGCAACCGCTTCACAGAGAGATTTGGCGTCACCCACCCGATCGTCCAGGCGGGCATGAGCTGGGCTTCCTCGAACGTGGCCTTGCCAGCCGCGGTCTCGAACGCGGGCGGCCTGGGCGTGCTCGCCGCGGGGCCTATGTTCGTCGATGACTTCCGCGAAGCCCTGCGCAGCCTGAAGCTGGCAACGGACGTGCCCTTCGCCGTCAACGTCCCGCTCTACCGGCCCCAGGCCGACGAGATCCTCGACATCGTGCTGGAGGAAGGCGCGCCCATCCTGATCGCCTCGCAAGGCGGCCCCAGCAAGTATCTCGCCCGCTTCCAAGGCGCCGGGGTGAAATGCATCCATGTCGTCGCATCGGAACGCCACGCGCAAAAAGCAAACGATGCCGGCGTCGACGGCCTGATCGTCGTGGGTGCGGAAGCCGGAGGGCACCCGCCGCCGGC
>JAKSBK010000586.1 GCA_022361155.1 Pseudomonadota bacterium | reverse complement strand
CCCGCCACGAGATGAACACGGCGAGCAGCAACTCGACCCGCCAGCTACCATCTGCACACAGAGTCACGATCATTTTCCATCCCTATTGTCCAAGTTGCTGACCCAAGCGTCCCCGGCCGCGTTCACCCGCGCCGGAAAAACAGACTGCACCGAGAACTCGATAGCCCTGTCCTGGTTGGATAGGGACCTACTCAAAGAGCTCGGCCACGCTTGAGATCCGTACAGTAGCGTGAAGCCAGACGCTCAGGAGGGACTTCGAGTCCCCGGTTGCAGCAGCCTCGGGCTTGGCGTTTGGATGCAATCGTGATTCCTCGTCCTTGTACTGCGTGTGCAAGCGTCGACCTTAAACCGCCGACTTGTGCACGTTAGCGGCACTTGAACCCGATTCCGGGTCTGTTCTGCATCCCAAACAAGCACGAACGGCGTGCTTGCGCTTGATGTGTGTAGTGACTCCAGGTACGTTCCTGCCAACTCCGGCAGCGGAACCTGGCGGTCGAGGCAGAATTCTGGCGTTCCGCACGGTGAGCATGCTAGCCGGAGCCGGAAAGTGCTCAGCCCAACGAGATTCGCTTAGCGCATAGCTCAGGAGGTCAACATGTCCGTTTCCAAGAACGTCCGAACACGTACGTGCAATCCGGTTCTGGTGGCGGCGCTGGTGGCGGGCATAGCCGTCTGCGCCGGTGGATGTAACAACCAGCAGCCCATCGGTGCGGCCGGGTTTGGCGGTTTTGGCTTTGGCGCGGCCGGGTTTGGCTTTGGTGGTTTTGGCTTTGGCGGTTTTGGTTTCAGCGGTTTTGGCTGGGGCCCGAGTGGTTTTGGCGGGTTCGGTCCAGCTGGCTTGGGGTTCGGGTCAGGCACCTGCCCGGTTACCGCCACTTGCGTCAACAACCCGCAAGTCTCTCCGATCCCCTATTGCGCCTACACACAGAGCTCGCCGCCGCCGTTCAATATGCTGCCACCGCCGTGCGGCACGACCCAATGCGACGCCTTGGGGGGCGAATGCGTGTCTTTTCCGGGTTTGATCCCAGCTACGCCGCGCTGCTTCAAGGCGTGCTCGCCCTGACCGCCCCGACGTGAAGCTTGTGTTTCCCGCTGCCCGCGCGCCAGAAGTCTCTTCCCTCTAGTCTCGACTTCTAGGCGCTAGTCTCGAGTCGGTCTAGTACGGGGCCCGCGAACGTGCGGGCGCAGAGCTGTGCGGCTTGTGTGTGGGAACGGGCTTGGCCGGGCTCAACGAGGCCGGGCCTCGGGCCCCGGCTGTTTCCGGCTCGAGGCGGATGAGCTCGATCGAGGCGGTGTGCAGCTTTGGCTCGTTGTCCTTCTTCAGCTGCGAGACAAACTCCTCTATCGCTTGCTGGCGCTGCTGGCGCCACAGTCGCAGACGAATGCTGGCTTCGACTTCTTCCTTTGTCCGCTTCTGGCCAGGTCGCTTGCCGGTCAACTTGACGAGGCTGAAGCCGCTCGCCGTGCGGACGGGCCGTGGTGCGATGTCCCCGATTTTCTTCAGCTTGAAGGCAGCCCCCACGATCGCGGGGTCGATACTTGCTTTGTCGGCGCCCTGAGGTACGCCGGCGGCGTTGAAGTAGTTGAGGTCGCCGCCGCGCAGCTTGGTCTGTGCGTCGGTGCTGTGCTCGCGTGCCAGCTTCCTGAACTCGCGCATGTCCGCGGATCGCACCTTCTTGAGCAGCTCCCTGGCCCGTTTGGGGTCCTCTAGCGCGATGTGGCCCGCACGGACCATGGCCTCGCGGTTGAATTCGGCCAGGTGCTGTTCGTAGTACTTGGCGACATCCTCGGCAGCCACCGACTCGGGCGTAATGCGCTCATCGAACTCCTTTCGGATGAGCAACTGGACGCTGTTCTGCTTGACGCTATGGACGAGCTTCGGGTGCTTGCCAAAGCCCGATCGTTCGGCTTCCTCCGCGAGCAGCTCCACACGTACCTGACGGTCGAGCAGCGCCTTGAGTGCTTCCGGCTTGCGGTAGCGCCGCCTCACGATCGGAGACATCTCGGCCAAGATGGCCTCCAAGTCGGCTACGGTGATGGCCCCCCCCTCGAACCCGACCACGGGCCGGGCGAGCCGCTCGCGCTCCGCCGCATCGACTCGCGGTATTGGGTCAGGGCCGGCTTCTGGATTGCCTTGCCGATTGGTGCCCCGCGTCGCGGGGCTTTGCGCGCTCAGGGTGGATGCGACAAGCACGACCACAAGCAGCGCGCGGGCCAAGGTTTCCGCGCCGGGTCTCACCACAGCCGCCACCCTCCAGCGCGGGCGCGAAGGCAGCGCGGTCCGATATCTGGGGGCTGAACAAGGCGCATGAAGGTGTCTAGCAATACCAAACCAAGACCGCGCCACGTTGTATGCCATGTCGAAGCGCACTTCCAGCGTAAGTGCCCTTTCCCTACCCTTGCCCTTGCCCGCTCAGCCAACGACATCGCGGATCGTGACCAGCACGATTACGCCCAGCAGGACGAGCAGGCCCACGGTGTGCACCACGGCCTCGATGCGTTCGTTCGGGCGGCGGCGGGTTACGAGCTCGTAGCCCAAAAACACCAGCCGTCCGCCGTCGAGCGCCGGGAAAGGCAGCAGGTTGAACATGCCGAGCGCCACGGAGATGAGCATCAGTATCGACATCAGCTCCGCGACTCCCTTGCCGGCCCGCTCGGCCACGAGCTTGCCCATGCCGATGGGGCCTTTGAGCCCGTCCGTGCTGCGCTGCCTGACCAGGCTGGCCAAGCCCTTGAGCTGCTCGACCGTGATGGCGTAGGGATAGACCAGGGCCAGACGCGCGGCATCGGAAGCCGGCTGCACCTCGTAGACGGTCTTGAATTTGGGCACGACACCGATGACTCCGCGGCCGCCTCGTTGTGCGGGCGTGATGGTGAGCGTGCTGGTCTTGCCGCCTCGCTCGATCACATACTCGGTGGCGAGCCCCCCACGTGGCTTCGTTACGGCAATCAGGTCCTGCACGTCGTTGACGGGCTGGGCGTTCGCGCGCACGACCACGTCGCCCGGCTTCAGGCCCGCCTGCGCAGCGGGTGTGCCGGGCTCCACCGCTCCAATGATCATGCGTTCGACCGGCACGCTACGCGGCCAGCCCGACAGCGCCAGCCCGAACACGAGCACGGACGCCGTCAGGTAGTTCGCGAACGGGCCGGCGAAGATGGTAACGATGCGCGCAAACACACCCTTGTTCGGGTACAGCGACGGGTCATCGGGATCCACGTCCTCTGCGGGGTTCATGCCCGCGATCAGCACGTAGGCAAGGAACGGGATGGCACAGATTTGAAAGACCGTCGGGCTGCCCTTGGGCTGGTAGCGAGCCAACACGGGGCCGAATCCGATGCTGAAGCGCGTTACGCGCATCCCGAAAGCGCGCGCCGCCAGGTAGTGGCCTCCCTCGTGAATGACCACGAGCAACGAAAGGCCGATGATCGCGACGCTTATCTCGAAGATGCTCATGTAGGAGCGGCACCGTCGTGGTACACCACGCAAGCGAGCCCGCCAGGGCACAGCAATACCCCACACCATAACCCCAACATCGTCTTGGGGCCACGCGGGCCCTAAGCTGTTGGCATGCCGCAGCGCCGGACGCCGTGCCAGCACCGAATCCGCCAGGCTGTCTTGGGGGCGCTGCTGCTCGCAACGCATTCCACTGGCAGTCAAGCCCAGGTCCTTCACGAGTTCGTTCCCGACGTGGACAGCAACGAGGCGCTGGCCACCCTGGCGCGGACCAGCGGCGGACCGCCGCTCGTTTCGTATCGTGGTGAGCTGGTCGGACCACCCGACACCACGGTAGCGCCGCCCCTGTCCATGATCGCTTCCAGCGGCGACGGCCGGGGCCAGGAGCGCCCGGGTCGGCGTTCGGCCGCGTTTCGTCCGGATCGGTTGACGGCGCTCGAATCCACGGTAGAGTATCACGCATGCTTCAGCCCTACCATCGCTCCGTTCAAGCGCGTTACTGCGCTCGATGCCGTGGCGTTCGGCAAGGACGGACGCACACCGGTGCTCGGCGTTTGGCAGCCACGGAGCGATAGCGTCGCCGTGACAGCGCAGCACAGCGACCAGTCCGACTCGGCTCGCGACCGGTTCTGGGGCTACGTCGAGCTCGACCTGCGTGAGGGCCGCCGCACCCCCCTACCCTCTGTGGCCCCGGGCTCGCACCTGCTGTTGCTGCGCGCCGAGCCCAACGTAGCGCTCCAGGTGAGCAAGGACGGAGCGGACAACTTCTTCGTGAGCGTGGCGGGGGCCCTGCCCCGGAACAAGAAGGTGCGCCTGAGCTTCCTGACCGATGCTCCACAGGGGTATTTCGCACAACCGGTGCCGCAGGTCCCCGTGAACGCCCTCGCGGTCGAGTGCCGGCCGATGCCGGCCGGTATCCGGCGGCGTGCGCTGCGGCTCGCATCAGAGCTCGGCGTTCACGCCAGCTCGTCACTGCCTGAAGCGCTCGCGAAGCTGACCGCACATTTTCGAGCTTTCGAGGAATCCGAGGAGCCGCCGCGCGACAGCGGTGACATCCTGGCCGATCTGGTGCGCTCGAAGAAGGGCATCTGCCGCCACCGGTCCTACGGATTCACGATTCTGGCTCAGGCGCTCGGTGTTCCTGCTCGTTTTGTGCAGAACGAGGCCCATTCCTGGGTGGAGGTGAAGCTGTTCGGCGCCGGTTGGATGCGGATCGACCTCGGTGGCGCGGCCCACGGCCTCAACGCGACTGGCGCGGCCACGCGGCCCGTCTACATCCCGGAAAACCCCGATCCGCTGCCACGCCCCGAGGCCTACGAGCGCGCTTACTCGCTGCTCGCGGGCAACGTACGAGGCCTGCGTGGCTCGCTCTCGCGTCCCGTGGGGGCCTCGCAGGCGCGGTGGCTGGCGCGCGCGACCACCGGCTCCCCGGGTGGGCGGCTCGCGCCGTTTCTCGGCATGCCCACCCAGGGGGCCGATCCGGCTGCCGGCTCTGTCGACACCGGGCGCGAGCGGCTGACCGTGCGGCTGAGCAAGCACCGCTATTCCGTGGTCCGCGGCGAGATGCTGGCCGTGAGGGGCCTGGTGCTGGGTCCCACCGGGCAGGGAGTGGCAGGGCTGCGGGTGGAGGTGTCGTTGGCTGCCGTCGACCAGTCGCGCACGTTGCTGCTCGGCGTGACGCTCACCGGCCCGGGTGGCGATTTCGGTCGCTCGTTCGGCGTGCCGGCCGATCTGAAGCCAGGAGACTACCGGCTCGTGGTGATCGCCCCCGATACCCCCCGCTACGCCCCGGCCATGGCCTACTGAATGCGGCCCCGGGGTACGGCGAATCACATCGGCGTGAGCCCAGAGCGGAATCAGCCGGCCATGGCCTACCGAATGCGGCCCCGGGGTACGGGTTGAACGGTGCAGCCGCTTGTTGAACGGTGCAGCCGCT
>JAKSBK010000585.1 GCA_022361155.1 Pseudomonadota bacterium | reverse complement strand
GAAAGCTCCAACGGCCTGCGGCTGCCCGGACAGCTTCGATGAACTCCGTCGCGGTCATGCCGGCTGGAAGCCGGGCGGTTGCCACGTGGATGGGAATCTCGGGATTCAGCCAGCGTCGCTTCCACGGCTCTTGACCGAGCGTGACCGTTGGCGCCGTGAGACCGAATGCAAGGCACAACACGAAAATCGCCCGCTCCCGGTCGATATGAAGCCCTCGGGTCAAGTTCGGCCGCCGTGGTGTCTGGATGCGCGATGCTCCGGAGATTGCTTCGCTCACGCAGTGATGGCATTCTACCAAGCACGATGGGGCGAGGGGTCTTACTAATGGCAGCGCTGCTCGCACTAGCCGGGTGCGGCTACAAGTCGAACAGCGCCGCTGCCGGCGCTTCGGGAAGCGCTGCCGGCGGTGGCGACCCCGTCGCAGGTTCCGTGAGCGTCGGCGGGAATCCGGCAGGGACCGGCGCCATGTCGGGTACCAGCGCTGGTGTGGCCGGTACGCCGGGCGGGGGCGGCATGGGCGGTACGGGAATGGCAAGCGGACCCTGGAGCAAACGCTTTGGAGGCCCGGGCCCCGACGCGAACAACGACCTTGCCGTAGATGCTGCGGGTAACGTCGTGTTGACCGGCTCTTTCGAGGGTACGGTGGACTTCGGGGGCGGCATCCTCTCGAGCGAAGGCACGAGAGACATCTTTGTCGCCAAATATGATCCGGCCGGAAACCACTTATGGAGCAAGCGGTTCGGGGGTAGCGGCGGGAGCGCCTCGGGGGTGGCTATTGCGGCCGACCTGACGGGCAACATCTTGCTTACCGGAAAGTTCGAGAAGTCGGTGAATTTCGGGGGTGGAAGACTCTTGAGTGGCGGCGGCGGAGACGTCTTTGTCGCCAAACTCAGTGCCGGCGGCAACCACCTGTGGAGCAAAGCCTTCGTGAGCGCGAGGGCCTCCGGCTGGGGGATCGCAGCAGACAGCGTGGGCAATGTCTTGGCCAGCGGCTTCTTTTTCGGCACGCTGGACCTCGGAGGTGGCCGCCTTACAGCGGCCGGTTTTGGCCAAGACGTTTTCGTCGCTAAGTTTGGCCCGGACGGCACCCACCTGTGGAGCAAGCGGTTCGGAGGTACGGGAAACGACGGCATCCGAAGACTTGCAATAGACCTCGCTGACAACATCCTGCTCACGGGGCTGTTCCACCACAGCATTGATTTCGGCGGCGGCTATCTCGCGAGCGCCGGCAAGAACGATATCTTTGTCGTCAAGTTAGACCCGGGCGGCGCCCACCTGTGGAGCCGGCGCTTCGGAAGTGCGCTTGGCGATGGAGGTTGGGGGATCGCGGCGGACAGCGCGGGGCGTGTTGTGCTCAGCGGATATTTCAGAGGTGCGGTGGATTTTGGCGGGGGCGCCCTCAAGAGCGCGGGCGACGCGGACGCTTTCGTGGCCCAGTTCGCTTTGGATGGCACCCACCTGTGGAGCCAGCGCTTCGGAGCAGCGGGTGCCGATAACGCAGCCAGCATCGCAGTGGACGGAATGGGCAACATCCTGCTGACGGGTTATTTCAACGGCGTCGTCGCACTTGGGGGCACCACCCTGGCAAGCGCGGACGACCACGACGGCTTCGTAGCCAAGTTCGCTCTGGATGGCACCCACCTGTGGAGCCGGCGTTT
>JAKSBK010000584.1 GCA_022361155.1 Pseudomonadota bacterium | reverse complement strand
GGTACCCTGAACGTCCCGGGCATCGTGGGCTTCGGTAGGGCCGCGCAGCTCTTGGCCAGAGAGCGGCACGACGATGCCCAACGCCTGCTGAGGCTGCGGCGGCGACTGCATCAGCACCTGCGCAACAATCTCGACGAAGTCTATTTGAACGGCGCCGGCGATCCTCACCGGCTTCCTGGCAATCTCAATGTCTCCTTCGCCTTCGTCGAAGGCGAGGCGCTCATGATGGCGATCAAGGACGTGGCGGTATCCTCCGGAAGCGCCTGCACGAGCGCCAGCCTGGAACCTAGCTACGTGTTGCGCGCGCTGGGCGTCGGCGAGGAGCTGGCTCATAGCTCGATTCGCTTCGGCTTGGGCAAGTTCAATACCGAAGAGGAAGTCGACTACGTGGGTGAGCTCGTCGTCGAGCATGTGAAGCGCTTGCGTGACATGTCTCCTTTGTTCGAGATGCATCAGGAAGGTATCGACATGAGCTCGATCCAGTGGGAGGCCCATTGACTCGTAGAAACAGTGCTCTTCTCCGGCTGCCGCTAGCGCAACGAAACGTGTAGATCTAGGGTGAACAGATGGCATATTCCGACAAGGTAATCGATCACTACGAGAACCCACGTAATGTGGGTACGCTCGACAAAGACAACTCCAACGTGGGTACGGGACTCGTCGGGGCACCGGCCTGCGGCGATGTAATGCGTCTTCAGATCAAGGTCAGCGAAGACGGCATCGTGGAGGACGCAAAGTTCAAGACTTTCGGTTGCGGCAGCGCGATCGCCTCATCCTCGCTCGTTACCGAGTGGGTGAAGGGCAAAACGCTGGACGAGGCACTTGCGCTCAAGAATACGGCCGTGGTCAAGGAGCTCAATCTTCCACCTGTGAAGATTCACTGCTCGGTCTTGGCCGAAGACGCGATCAAGAGCGCCATCGCGGACTTCCGGCGCAAGCAAGAGGGCCGCGGCGAGACCCTGAAGAAGGCCGCCGAATAGGAGGGCCATCACGGTCGTCGAAGCGCAAGACAAACGTCAGATGATTACCGCACGCAAACGCCAGAGACAGCAGGACGAAGCGGGCCCCGGATACGAACCGATGATGCCGACCCATGGCACCTCTGCGGAGCTGACGCCGGATAGTGTGGTGCGCTTGACCCCCAAGGCGATCGAAATGGCGAAAAAGGCGCTGAAAAAGCGGGGTACACCGGCTGCGGCTCTGCGCTTGGGTGTGCGCGGTGGCGGTTGTTCCGGCGTGGCGTACGCGATCGAGTTTGCAGACAAGCTGCGCGTACGAGACAACCAGTACGATTTTGATGGCTTGAAAGTCGTGATCGACCCGAAGAGCCTGGTGTACCTGCGCGGCGCCGTGCTGGATTACCAGTTCCAGCTGATGCAGCACGGTTTCAAGTTCCGCAACCCCAACGAGAAGAGCGGCTGCGGTTGTGGGGAATCCTTTGGCATCTAGCTCGCCGCGTTCGATGGACCCCTTCGCTGCGCTGGGCCTGCCTCGTCGCTACGACATCGCCACGGACGAGCTCGAGGGGCGCTACCGGCAGCTGCAGCGGGCCCTGCACCCCGACCGCCATGTAAGGGCGTCGCCGGGCGAGCGCCGCCTGCGGCTTGCCAAGGCGATGGAAGTCAACGAGGCCTTCCGGACCCTGCGCGATGAGCTGCAGCGCGCCAACGTCTTGCTCGAGCTCTGGGGCACTCGCGGAGAAACCAAGCCACCCCCGGATCCCGAATTCCTGATGCGGATCATGCAGCTGCGTGAAGCGCTCAGTGAGGCCAAGACGACCCATGAAGCGAGTCGGGTCCGCTCGCTGGCGGACCGGGTAGGCGCGATGCGCGAAGAGGAGATCCAGGTCTTGCGGGATGGCTTCAGAAAGCTCGAAGGCGCCCGCGCGAACGGCGACCGCTCCCACGACATCGAACGGCTCGAGCAAGCGCTGGGACGCCTGCGCTTCTACCAGCGCTTCTTGGACGAGACCGCGCTCGCGGAGGAGACCCTTGCGGCCAGCGCGATCCCGGCTGTTTCCGGCTCGAGCTGAGCGGCCAGCATGGAGCGCCGACCGGTTTGAATCCTATGCAATCCTGCGCCTTTCGCCCCAGCCCCGGCTTGCCTCTTCGCTCCTCACTGCGGTGTAGCGCTGCTGCGCCTCGTTCCGGGACTGCGGGGGCGCTCGGGTCTGGAACGAAATGCTTGGAGTCCACGACGTATGCAAACCGATCGGCGCTCTAGCCGCTCGCGAGGGATTCGGATGTTGAAGCGATCGATGCTGTTCGGCGAACGCCGCCAAGGCGCCGGAACCTAGCACTTTCATTGGACACGCGATGGCTCTACTCCAGATAGACGATCCCGTTGCCGGTCCGCGTGCGATAGGCATCGATCTCGGCACCACGCACAGCCTCGTAGCGTACGTCACGCCCGTGGGTGCAGCGGTGACCCTGCACGACTGCGATGACGAGGCCCTCGTGCCTTCCGTCGTGCATTACAAGCACGACGGCTCGTGCCTGGTTGGCCAGGAGGCGAAAGCGTTTGCGTCCACGCATCCCGGTGACACCATCGTAAGCGTGAAGCGCTTCATGGGGCGTGGCGCCGATGACCCGCAGACCCGCGACCTCAGCACCCACCGCTTCGCCACCCACGAGGGGCCCGTGGTCAGGTTCGCGGTGGCGCGCGGGCGCGTCGTGACGCCGGTCGAGGTGAGCGCAGAGATTCTCGGGTACCTGCGGAAACGTGCAACAGAAACCTTGGGTGAGGTGGCAGGTGCCGTGATCACCGTGCCCGCCTACTTTGACGATGCGCAGCGTCAAGCAACCAAGGACGCGGGAAGTCTCGCAGGCCTCGAGGTGCTGCGGCTGCTGAACGAGCCCACGGCCGCCGCGCTCGCCTATGGACTCGAGAGCAAGCAGAACGGCACGTTTGCCATTTACGACCTCGGTGGAGGCACGTTCGATATCACGATCCTATCTCTGGACGATGGCGTGTTTCAGGTACGCTCCACGGGTGGCGACAGCCAGCTCGGAGGCGACGACATGGATCGCGCGCTGGCTGTTCGTTTATTGGGCGCCATGAGCTACCCCAAAGAGGCCGCTGCGATCGCGCCCGACGTGGTCCAGACTGCGCTCGACACCGCGCGGGCCGCAAAGCATGCGCTGACCGAACAGCCAGCGGTCGATGTGGTGCTCAAACACGCGGACGGCTCCGAGCTGACCGAACGCGTGTTGCGAAGCGAGCTCGAGATGCTCATCGGGCCCTTGTTGGATCGCACCGGGCTGGCTTGTAAGCGCGCCTTGCGAGACGCCGACCTAACTGGTGACCGCCTGGACGGCGTCATCCTGGTCGGCGGCGCCACGCGTATGCCTGCCGTGCGACGCTACGTCGCGCAGCTGTTTGGCCGCGAGCCGTTGGCTGACATCGACCCCGACCAGGTCGTAGCGCTCGGCGCGGCCCTGCAGGCCGATCTGCTCGCTGGTGAGGTACCCAGGGACGATGTGCTGCTGCTCGACGTGCTGCCTCTATCGCTGGGCATCGAAGCCATGGGCGGAGTCGCGGAGAAGATCCTGCCCCGCAACGCATCGATTCCCACCGAGGCCGCGCAGGTCTTTACCACGTACGCCGACGGTCAGACGGGATTCGAGCTGCATGTCGTGCAGGGCGAACGGGAACTCGCGGCCGACTGCCGTCCGCTCGCGCATTTCACACTCAAGGGCATTCCCCCCATGCCTGCAGGCACTGCACGCCTCGAGGTACGCTTTCACGTCGACGCAGACAGCATCCTGCACGTGAGTGCCAAGGAGCTCACCACCGGAATCGAACAGCACGTCGAGGTCACCCCGAGCTACGGGCTGAGCGACGAGCACATCGAACGCATGCTGCTGGACGCGTACGAGCACGCGGAGCAAGACGTGGCAGCGCGCGCCTTGCGCGAGAAGCGCGTGGAGGCCGAGCGCATTTCACAGGCCACACGTACGGCTCTCGCGGCAGACGCCGACTTGGTGCCGCCCCAGGAGTCGCAACGCATCGAGCAGGCGCTGCAGGACCTGGCGCGAGCAAGCGAAGGCACGAGCCACGGCCTGATAACCGACCGGATCGAGGCGCTCGACGCGATTTGCCGGCCGTTCGCCGGCCGCCGCATGGACCGGAGCATCCGCAGGGCGCTCGCGGGACGCGCCGTCGGAGACGTGGAACAGGAGACACAGCACGCAACCGGCATCGAAGCCCATCTGCCGGAAGCGATGGCGCCGCTCGATGCTGGAGGGGACTGAGCCATGCCCCGCGTCAGGTTCAAGCAGGAGGGCCTCGAGGTCGAGGTGCCACCGGACACCACCATACTCGAGGCGGCGCGTTTGGCTGGCGCGCCCGAGGGGGACCGGTGCGGCGGCGTCTGCGCCTGCTCCACCTGCCACGTGTACGTGGTCAGGGGCTTCGAGTCGACCTCGGAGATCGAGGACGAAGAGTTCGACATCCTCGACAAGGCATTTGACGTGCGCATGACTTCCCGCTTAGGCTGCCAGGCCAAGGTTCATGGCGACATCGAAGTGGAAATCTCCGACGAGAGCTTTGAGGCCTTCCTGGACGAGCATCCAGACGATCGCGAACGGGCGCGTGCGCTTCGGGCCCCCGCGTCGAATTCGTAACGTGAGGCTCAGCCACTGCGGTTGCAACAGGCGACCAAGCTGAGGGTGCTCGGCGCACCACGAGTGAGCCTGCCGGGCAACGATGAAGGGCCCACGGTGGTGCGGTCGGCCGGCGGCCGGGCAGCAGTCCTGCGGCTTCCTCTCATGCCTGTAACGTCGCGGGCCTGCCTCGCTCTTGCAGCGATCCTTACCGGCTGTAGCACGCTGCCTGCCCAGCCCACCGTGCGCGCGCTCTACGCGGATCTGCGCAAGATGGTCGACATCCACCAAACCGCACCGGGCTGGGTTGTCGATCGTCTGGAGGTCGAAGCTCTGGCTTCGTCGGCCCTGCACTCCACCTGCCAGGCGAACCGCAGCACCCGCAGCGCGCTTGCTGAATGGCTGCAGCACCGGATCGACGAGGAAGGTGGTCTGGCAAGCGAAATCTATGCTCGCACCCACGACCTGGATGACGCCGAGGAATCCCTCAGCCTCGAGCGCGTGCACAAGCTGCTCATCTACGCGGACCAGCATTCCGCACAAGATTGCCCGTTTTGGCTGCAGCCCCAACACGACTTCAAGGGCGATCAGAGCGACGAGCATCGAGCCGTGCTGCTGCTCGAGAGCAACGGCATCGCAGCCCTGCTGCTCGAAAGGGGCGGCAACGCCGTCGGCGGCGGCGGTGGAGCGCGCGTGCTCCTCGGCTACGGCTTCAGTCACCGCATCACCGTTGCCTTTGGTGGCGAATTTGGCGGCACCGCCGATCTCGTCGAAGACCCCGTGGCCGGCAACGCAACCGTTGACGCAGCCTTCACCGCCGCCTTGCCCCTGCTATTGCGCGTACGCGACGTGGCCCGCGTCTACGACTTCGAGATCGCGCCCACCACCAAGTTCCTCTTCGGCGACCAGCTGCTGCCCCCTGGATTTCGCGTGGCACTCGGCGGTGGGTTGACCGCCCTGCGAACGCAGGGCTTCATGCCCTATGGCGCTGTTTGGCTGGGCTACGAGTTCCAGCCAGCCCGCGGAACCGGCCCCGCAACCCACAGCCTGCTCGCGGGAGCTAGGGTGGGTGTTGACGTCGGCCTCTGACGCAATCGCTTACCCGTCACCGCCAGCACCCTGGTTGCCCGCGATCGCCCGATGCGATACACCCCTCCCCCTCAAGGGCGGTTAGCTCAGCTGGATAGAGCGTTGGCCTCCGGAGCCAAAGGTCATGCGTTCGAATCGCATACCGCCTGCCGAGCACGCGTAGCGGGCTAGCCTGTCGGTATGCGCTACGGCAGCTTCGCCTCGCGCTCACCGACCGCGAGACGCTGACGGGCGAATCGCATACCGCCTGCCAATGATTCCGGGGGGAGTCGGGGAGTCGGGGTCGGCGGCGTGACCTCGTCCAGACTACATCGGGGACTTCCCAAGGTGGGTGGCGCAGCCCTCGACGACAAGGGTCCGCGCTGGTTCAGCACCGATTGCATCGAACCGCCTCCGCTTGAGCAAAGCCTTACCCTGCCTTTGGCTTGCTCGCATGCAGAAACGCAGCCGTCCACGGCTCGTCGCTGCTCGCACGGCCTTCGCCATGATCGTGCTGAGGGGTCTCGACCACTTCCGCCCGGACGATTTCCAGCTCAGCGAACGCGGCGAGCAGCTCGTCCAGCGACGGGCAATGATACCTCGAAAAGACCTTGTGGCGTTTCATGGACGCGTCGAAGTCCTTGATCAACACCGTGCCGCCCGGGGCCAGGGCGGCCTGGATCGTTCGGTAGAGCTCGAGCTGATCGGCTTTCTCGTCCGGCAGGGCGAAACTGTTGGTGATCAGGTCGTACCGGTCCGGTGGCTGCCAGACGGCGGCATCGGCGACGTGCAGCTCCGCTTGCAGCTGGCGGGCGTCGAGTGCGGCTTGGGTCGCCGCAATGGCTTTGGGTGCGATATCGATGCCCGTCACCTGCCAGCCTCGCCGCAGCAGCGCAACAACCAACCCCCCGGCGCCACAACCCACATCCAGAGCACGTCCCGGCGCAAGAGCAGCAACGGCTTCGACGATTTGCGGGTCCGGCTCTTGGTAGTCGCTGCCATCGCCCGCGTAGATATCGTTCCATTCGAATTCATGAGCATGATGGTGTTCCATGGCGTTCAGGCTAGCGGCTACCGTGCCTCGCGAGTAGAGCCCTGATTGGGAATGGATCGGCCGATCTTTGGATGAGCGCATTCGTGCGGTAGGCTACGTGCCCACGGCAATGGCTGGCAGCTCACCACACGTCGCGGGGCGCGCTGGAGTCTTCGTCATGCACGAAAGAATCGAGCGATTGCTTCCGCATGCCGAAACCTCGCACACCGAACATGGCCTCACGTACCTGGTCGACGGCTGGTTTCGCATGGAGCACGGCACGGAGATCAAAGCCGAGCCGGGCTCCATCACCGTCGTGCCGGCAGGTGCTCCCCACCGACCGATCGAAGGTCGGAACGTGGAGTACTGGCTCGTCGCATTCTGTGCGAGCTGTGTCCAGCTCGACGAGGGCCAGCTTCTGATGAGCCCGTTCCGCAAGGTGCGGCGGGGAGCGCTGCCCGTCGTGGTGATCCCGAGGTCTCGACGGCGGCGCGTGCGCCAGCTTCTTCGCGAGCTACGGGATGAATGCGAGCGCAACGCACCGGAGTCACGGGAGCTCGTGCGCAGCCTGTTGCTGCTGCTTCTAGGAGAGATACGCCGTGCCATGACTGCAACCCAGATAGCGGGTCCCGATGGCGCGTTGGTTTCTCAGGCCCTCGAGTTCGTGCAGCAGCGATGCCTCGATCGGATTTCGCTCAAGGACGTAGCCGCTGCCGTGCACCGGACGCCCGCCCATGTTGCCTCCAGCGTGAAGAAGTCCACGGGCTATTCGGTGGGCGAATGGATCAACTCGGGCCGTGTCGGCGAAGCCGCCAACCGGCTCGTGCACACCGACGATACGCTGGACGAGATTGCGAACCGGGTGGGCTGGCGAGATAAGACACACCTGATTCGCCAATTCCGCAAGGTTTATGGGGCCACGCCCGCGGCCTGGCGCAAACGTCACCGGCCGTCGCACGCTGCGCCAAGAGCCGCTGGGCTCAAGTGACCCCGTTGCCCACCCAGCATCCTGGACGATTCACGAAGGATAATTGGACGCAAACCCATTGTATGTCCAACTCAGATAGCTATTTTCGAGTGGTCCACGGCGACGAAGCAACACACCAACGGAGAAGAGCATGACGAGTCTGGAAAACAAGGTAGCGGTGGTTACCGGTGGCGGTACCGGCATCGGGCGCGCAAGCGCCGAGGCGCTGCTCGCAGATGGAGCCAAGGTAGTCGTGACGGGACGGCGTGAGGAACCGCTCAAGCAATTCGCTGCCCAGCATCCCGAGCAAATCAGCTACCTGCGGGCCGATGTCGCCAGATCGGGCGACGCCAAGAAGGTCATCGATTCCGTGATCGAGCGCCACGGCCGGCTGGACGTGCTCGTGAACAACGCCGGCATCGGCTTCATGAAACCCCTGGCCGAGACCAGCGACGACGAAATCGGCCATCTCCTGAGCGTCAACGTGGCCGGGCTGCTTGCCTTCAGCCGCGAGGCACTTGGTGCCCTAGGAAAGACCGGAGGCAGCATCATCAACATCTCGTCCACGATCGCAACCGCCGTCATGCCTGCGATGGTGGCGTATGGAGGCACCAAGGCCGCCGTGGAGCACATCACCCGGCTGCTCGCCGCCGAAGTCGGCCCACAGGGCATCCGAGTCAACGCAGTCGCTCCGGGCGCCACCGAAACGGACATGACCCGTGGCGCTATGAGCGGTGAGATGCGTGACGCGATCACGAGCCAGACTCCGCTAGGACGCTTTGGACAGCCTGCGGATATCGGAAGCGTGGTGGCCTGGCTGGCAGGACCCGGCGCCGCCTGGGTCACCGGCCAGTGCGTTGCCGCAAGCGGCGGTCTCATGTTGTAGCTCACGCGGGGTTCCCAGGACCCGTGGACACCGAGATGGTGGCGGGCATGGAGATTGCGGAGGCATCGCCCTCCGACGTGGCGCGGCATATCGTGGAAGGAATCGAATCGGGTGCTGCCGACATCTTCCCCGACCCGATGTCCGCGCAGATGCAACCCACGTAGGAAAACGGCGGCAAGCAGGTACAAGCCGCCTTCGCAAACTTCGGCTGAGTCCCGACGCTGCGCCCATCGACAACCTCGACGCTCGTAGGCCAAGCCCGAGTCGCGCCAAGGACCCCAAGCTCTACGGGCCAACAGCGGTCCGCGTCGGAAAAGTGACCACAGTGTAGGGGCAAAGTGGTCACCCTGTGAAACGAAAGCATCCGGCGGCCGTAAGCGACTGGATACCTGAATGCCGCAGCTCAGGACCTGCGTGAGCCAACGGCATGCGGGCTAGCGCCAATTCGCGGGGGCTCCGTATCGCGAGGAGTCGAAGACGATGAATGCAGCCAGCTGTGGTTGGGCCCGCGCACGGTGCGCGCTACTCACTGCAAGTGCTTGGATGTCGATAGCCTGCGGCGAAGGCGTCCAAAGGGGCTCTCTGGGCTTCGGCGGGCTCGGGGGCCTTTCCGGCGTGGCCGGCAGCGGCGGAGCCGCGTTCGCCGGCTCAGGCGGCTCGTTCGGCATGGCGGGCGGCTTACCGGGTTTTGGTGGAGCTCCCGGTGTTTCCGGGATCGGCGGGGGCCTGGCCGGCCTGGGGGGCGGCTTCGGCGGCGGCGCCGGGATGGCGGGTCTCGGGGCTTCCGGCACGGTCGGTGGCGCGGTGGGTTTCGGAACACCGGCCGATCAGATGCTCGCCAGCACCTTGTGGCAGGAGATGACCGGATACCAGCAATGGCCGCCGTTTCCCGGCAAGACCGGGTTCGTGCCCAGCGCGGCGCCTCACGGCGCATTCGTGAAGCTCTACCTGAACGCTTTGGCGATGCAGCGTCCCTACGACCCGACAGCGCCCGACTCGATCGTGGTCAAGGAAAACTACGCCGCCGCGAACGACGGCACGCTGGCCGCCATCACCGTCATGAAGAAGCTGCCGGGCTACGATCCGCAGAGCGCTGATTGGTTCTGGGCCAAGTTCCTGCCCGATGGCTTGCTGGATCGAAACAGCAACGGCGTGCCGCTCGCCGGCCGGATCGGCAAGGGTGGGACGGCCGGGTGTATCCCGTGCCACGCAAATGCGGGCCAGAGCGACTACTTCTTCTTGAACGATCAGCTCTTCCGCGAAGCCGATATGGCACACATGCGACAGCTCGCGGGTGAGCTGCTGGGCTACCAGGCCTGGCCACCGTGGCCCGGGCTGGCCGGTTTGCAAACGAGCGCGGCGCCCCATGGAGATCGCATCAAGTTGTTCGTGAATACGGCTGCCATGCAAAACCTGCTCGCACCGCAGAACGGCTCGGTGCTGGTCAAGGAAAACTACCCGGCGGCGCCGGACAACACGCTCGTGGCCGTCACCGTCATGAAGAAGATCGCTGGTTACGACCCGGCCACCCTGGATTGGTTCTGGGCCAAGCTGAAGCCGGACGGCACCCCCGATTTCAACCCGATGACGGGCGCTCCCGTTTTTGGACTCGTGGGCAAGGGGGGGAGCATGGGTTGTATTCCGTGCCACCAAGGCGCCGGCGGAGGCGATTATGTATTCCGGAACATGAATTGACGATGCACGTCGCTCGACTCGAGGCTGCCGAAATCGTCTCGCACCGTCATGTAGTACCTCGCCACAAGGAACCCCATACCGGCCGCCACACCCCCTGCTGGGCCCCTGCTCCGCACCAAGCGATCCCGCCAATCGTCGTGACGACGCCGGATGCGGATCCCAACCGCAACCGCGCATCAGTGGTGCAGCTGAATACCGCTGTCGTGGACCGGAAGCTCGCTAGCCGGTTTTCGCCGCAGCTGTGCCAGCCACTGTCCGATACGTGCCGCGACTCGCTGATGGCCTGCGGGCTTGAGGTGGCCGTCGAGCGGGTAGAAGTACACGTGGCGCTCCGGATCTCGCCACAGTTCCGGCAATGGCAGCGGCTGAAAACGCAGCCCTCCCTCCAGCTCACCTCGGGATAGCGCTGCTTGCAGGTCAGCAACCAGCGTGGAGTTTGGACAGGTTTCCAGCACCGCCACCGGAACCCCCTTCAGCGCTTGAGGCGCGTGTCGGGTCATGGCCAAGAACACAGCCAACTGCGACGGCAGCACCCCCTGTTTCATGTGCTTCAATTCGCGTGGTGGTGATGGGAACAAGGCGGTTCGCAGGCTCAAGAAGGTATACTTGATCGGCCAGTAGCGCCGTGCGCGCTCGAAGCTATCTATGGCCGCGTTGTAGCGTGCCTCCTCACGTCGTTCCAGCTCGCCATCGCGGCGATACAGATGCAGATTTTCCCAGTAGTCATTCTCGCAATACTGGATGACCAGCGCCTGCAGTCCGCTTAGATCCAAACGCCGCAGTATCCGCATCTCGCGATAGGTCCCGTAAGAGGAGATCCCCGCGTTCAGCACCTTGCGCCGGCTTTGGCGCTGAAGGATCTCGCTGAACGTAGCCTCTTGCTCCACCCCCCAGCCCATGGCATGCGAATCGCCCACGACCACTATTTCGGGAGCGACCAGCGACTGCTCGTCGTCGCGCAGCCCTTGGCTGTTGATGCTGACCTCGGTGTCGAACTCGACGTTGTCGAAACGGCAGCTGCCGGGACGCAAGGTGTAGAACAGCTCCGCGTCGAACCGAGCGCACGAACGCATGGTCTGGATCACGTTGCGCATCCTGAGGTAGACGTCGATTACCGATGGCGCCAGACTGGACTTGCTGGCCAAGGCGGGGCGCTTGAGCAACGCTCCGATCAGCAGCTCGACGATCAGCACACAGATCCCGAGCGCACTCAGCGTGGGCAGCCAACCGAGCCTCCGTTGAGCCAGCAGCAACCCGGCTCCGAATAGCGAGAGCACGACTGCGAGCGTCGACCATTTGGGCAGCTCGTAGTCCCAGCGCGCCAGGTAGTACTGCAGTGGCGGCTGCGAGCTAGCCGTGGCTTGCGCGTAGAGACCGCGCAGCAAGTCGTGTCCAAGCGCGCCGTAAAGGACCGGCAAAGCGAGACCGAGCAGGCAAACGGCCCCCAGCGCGTACAGGGGCCGCGTCACATCCCGGACGCTCCGGCGCCCGTGTCCGCTCCGCCGCCCTCCCCTTGGACGCGCCCTGCCGGGCCGCTGCCAACGATCCGCTCTGTCGCCGCGTTGGCTCCAACCGCCGCTGGCTTGGTTGCCTCTGCTTGAAAAGCCACCTGTACCACCAATACTGCTCGTCGTCGCGCCTGCGTCCGGCCCCTCGCCGATAAAGAGCGGTTGGTTCGAGCGGGTCCCAACCAGGCCGGGTTGGTGCAGCTGCCGGCAGGCGCTCCGCATCGTAGTCTCAGCCAGGTCGCACGCAATGCGTACTGGAAGGTTCCTTCTTGATACCAGGGAAACCTGGCTCACGGCCGCCTCGTGGCACCCTCACCGCACCGGTACGCACGGCGGTCAAGGCCGGCAGCAACCGCGGGCCTACCAATGCGTGGAAGGCCGGTTACACTCGCGCCCATGCCTCGAATCGCCCTGTTCGTGCTGCTGCTCTGCGTCACCGGATGCCCACAGCAGGCCCCGACCTCTGGACCGCACCGGGACGTAGTGGTCAAACCGCCCACTTTCGCGTCGAACTACTCCCCTGCTATCCGCACCGGCGGGCTCGTGTTCCTTTCCGGCATGGTTGGTTTCGACGCCGCGACGGGCGAGCTGGTTCCGGGAGGAGTCGGCCCCGAAACGAAGCAGGCTGTGGCTCGTATCAAAGAAACCTTGGGCAAAGCGGGACTCGGACTGCGAGACGTCGTCAAGTGCACCGTGCTGCTCGCCGACATTGCAGATTACGAGACCATGAATCGTGCCTACCGGCCGCTGTGGCCGAGCGAGCCTCCTGCGCGCACCACCATGCAGGCTACGCCTCCCCTGGATGCCCGCGTCGAGATCGAGTGCATCGCGGCGGCGAAGTAAGGGTCCGTCCCAGAACAACTGGTCGAGACCGGCCGCGCAGGGTGGATGCGATTCACCGCGCACCCGGAGCATGCGGTTGGATCGCAACCGATCGAGTTATTCTGTCACGAGCCCTTAGGGCCCGCGGAAGAATAACTCGGGTGTTTCGGTGAGGACTGGGCGCCGCCGGCGAGGCGCGACGACGAGGAGTATTGGGGATACTTCGAGGAGGAGCAACATAGCCAGCGGTGGTCAGAACCGGCGAAATGGATGAGTCATTCTCCCGCGGGCCCTTAGCACGCGTTCGGCGCTTGCAAGGATTGTTCCGACGCAAGCGTCAGCACTTCGCGCAAGGTGGCGACGAGCTGCTGGCTCACGTGCAGTTTGTCCACGCAGGCTCGCGCACCGCGCTCCATCAACAACTGAGTCAGCGGTGGGGTGAGACTTCCGGACACGAACACGACCGGGAGGTTGGGCCGCCGTGACAACAGCTCGACCAAGATCTCGTCGCCCTGGTGGCCGGGCATGCGGTAGTCGAGCGTGACAGCGGCTGTCTCTGCGCGCAACCGTTCCAGCGCTTCGCTCATGTCTTGGGCCAAGTCCACGACGAAACCCGCACGAGCCAGCACACGTTCCAGCGCGCGGCGATACATGGGGCAGTCCTCGATCACGAGTACTCGGGGCCTCGCCCGAACCTCGGACCCCGATCGTCCGGCAGGCGCGTCTCTACCCGCTGCCTTGTTGCTACTGCTCACCATGGATGGCTGCCCCTAAAGAACCAACGATTGAGCCCATACTACGACCTGAGCCACCGGGCAACGAACTGGAGCACTCCAGGCGCATTCTCGAGCCGTTTTTCTGTAGTTGTCCGGCTTCATTGAAACATTCGGCGCAATACCGCGTGCGGACCCTGTTCGGGGCGGTTCGCGTCCCCGTCGTAGCGCTACACCGCAGCCGATTCGAAAGCGCCGGCCTCACGCACGCTGGCAACCGCGACATCGATCAGCTGCCGCAGTACATCGTGGGGCATGGCCGGGATGGGCATCAGCACGACCACGTCCGAAAGGGGCCGCAGGATCACACCACGGCTCCTGCTTCGACGGCAGACCGCAGCTGCGACGCCGTTTCCATTGCCCAGCTCGATACCGACCATGATGCCGCGCTGGCGTACATCAACCACGTGGTTACAATCGCGCAGCGCCGAAAGCCCCTGCCGCAGGATCTCGGCGCTCGCCCGAATGTGCCCGAGCAGGTCCCGATCGGCAAACAGCCTCAACGAGGCGAGAGCCGCCGCGCAACCTAGGGCGTTGCCCGTGTAGGTGTGGCCGTGAAAGAAGGTACGGCGCTCGGAGAGCTCGCCGCAAAACGCCTGCTCGATCTCGTCGGTCGTGACGGTCGCCGCCAGCGGCAGGTAGCCGCCCGAGAGACCCTTTGCAAGGCACAGCATATCCGGCTCGACCGCTTCGTGCTCGCAGGCAAACATGCTGCCCGTGCGTCCAAACCCCACCGCGACCTCGTCGGCGATCAGCAGCGCGCCGTGAGCCCGCACAAGCTCGGCAACCCCGCGAACGAATCCGGGCGGCTGGCAGATCATGCCTGCGGCGCCCTGCATGATCGGTTCGAGCACCACGGCCGCCACCTGCCCCGAGTTGGCCTCCAGCGTCTCCCGCAGCCGCCCCAGGCAGTGCTCGCGCAGCGCCGCCGCGAGCGTGGGATCCTCACTGGGCCAGTACCGAGCCGAATGGGCCGGGTCCGCACTTGCGGATGTGCGCAGGCGAGCGAGCTCGGCCGGAGCGCGGGCAGCGTCGGGCGCGGGCGCGTGCACGGTGGGAAACAGCATCGGCTCGAAGGGACGACGGAACGTAGTGCTGTCGCCAACGGCCAGCGCACCGGTCGTATCTCCATGGTAAGCGCCGGAGAATGCAACGAACCGGCGGCGTTGCGGTTGGCCGCGGTGGTACCAGTAGCCCACCGCAATCTTGAGCGCGGCTTCCAGCGCAGTAGCTCCAGCATCCGAGAAGAAAACCTTGTTGAGCGACGCTGGAGTCAATTCGGCCAGGCGACTAGCAAGCTCGATGCTCGGGGGCGAGGCAGCACCCAACAACGTGCTGTGGGCCACGCGCTCCAGCTGGTCACGAATCGCCTGATCGATCTCGGGCACCCGATGACCGTGTACGTTGCACCACAGACTCGAGATACCGTCGATGTAGCGCCTGCCGCCGGTGTCGAAGAGGTAGGGGCCGTCGCCGCGCTCGAGGATCAGCGGCGACTCCTCGCGCCACTGCCGCATGGGTGTGAAGGGGTGCCACACGTGCGCATGATCGGCCCTGCGCAGCCAGTCCGAGTCCCTCATCGAGGCCCGGCTCGCCTGGAACGCTGTTGCTCGGCGAAATGCAGCCCGACGTAGATCTTGGGATCCACCAGCAAGCCGGCGCCCCGCTTGCCTTCGAGCCAGTGTGCGAGCTCGACGATGGGGGGCGCGTGCACCTTGATGTCCTCGTGTGCGTCGCCTCCGCCCTCTCCCAGCTTCTGCAGTCCCGTGGCCAGCACGAAAACCACCGTCTCGTTGACGATCCCGGGCGCCGGCGGTCCCCCGGTAAGCATGCGGACGGCACCGCACCGATAGCCCGTTTCCTCCAGCAGCTCACGGGCTGCGGCTCGCTCCACGTCTTCGTCCTCTTGGCCGACCTCGTCTCCGACCAACCCTGCGGGAAGCTCGATCACCCGGGCAGCCACCGGCGCACGGTATTGTTCTACCAGCAGCAGGCGCTCGTCCTCGGTCACGGCCACCACGATGGCTGCCAAGGTGGTATGGACCCGCTCGGCATACTCCCAGCGACATCGCGCCAGCAATCGTACGCGACGCCCTTGCGCAAGACAGCGTGTTTCGGCACCGCGGTTGGGATCGGCACCGCGGTTGGGATCGGCACCGCGGTTGGGATCGGCGGCACCGCGGTTGGGGTCAGCCCCACTGCGGTTGGGGTCGGCGGCGGCGGCACCGCGGTTGGGGTCGGTGGTGGGGTCGGTGGACGAACCGGAGCCGACGCGACGCTCGGAAGGTGGGCGCCGCCTCATTTGTAACTAGTCAGGCCCCAGTCAGTCGGGTTTTCAGGCGGTTTTCTGGGCGAGCGCGCCCGCAGGAATCGCCCGAGGAGTACTGGGTGTACTTCGCAGGGCCAGGCCGAGGACGAAAGCC
>JAKSBK010000583.1 GCA_022361155.1 Pseudomonadota bacterium | reverse complement strand
GATGAGCGACCAGATCGCGTGCGCCGGGTTGTGTCCGTCGTCCCTGGCGCCGGGAGCGCTCTCACTGATCTGACCTTTCCCCCTGAATCAAGTCCAGTCCGGGAGTGGTAGATTCCCGGTCTTGGATCAGGAGGATCGAAGTCATGGCCAGGACGCGCCACACGGCGGAGCAGATCGTCGGCAAGCTGCGCGAGGCGGAGGTGCATCTGTCGAAAGGGCTCTCCATCGCGCAGGCATGCAAGCACATCGGGATCACGGATCAGACCTATTACAGATGGCGACGCGAGTACGGCGGACTCAAGGTCGAGCAGGCCAGGCGCCTGAAGGCGCTGGAGCGCGAGAACGCGCGGCTCAAGCGCCTGCTGGCCGACGCGGAGCTTGACAAGGCGATCCTGCGCGAGGCGGCGAACCCAAACTTCTGAGCCCGACGCGCCGGCGCCGGATGGTCGACCACGTCGTCGATCATCTGCATGTGTCGGAGCGTCGGGCGTGCGCCGTGCTGGGGCAGTCGCGGGCGACGCAGCGGTATCTGCCGCTGGAGCGAGATGACGAGGCGCCGCTGACGCGGCGGATCGTGCAGTTGGCGGCGATGTACGGGCGGTACGGAACCCCGAGGATCACGGCGATGCTTCGAAGCGAGGGCTGGCGGGTGAATCACAAGCGGGTCGAACGGATCTGGCGGCGAGAAGGGCTGAAGATCCCCAGAAGGCAGCCAAAGCGAGGGCGATTGTGGCTCAATGACGGCTCCTGCGTGCGACTCAGGCCGATGCACAAGGACCACGTCTGGGCGTACGACTTCGTGCAGAGCCGGACGCACGACGGCAGGGCGGTGAAGATGCTCACGGTCGTCGACGAGTTCACGCGGGAATGCCTGGCGATCGACGCGGCCAGGACGCTCAGGAGTGACGACGTGCTCGAGCGTCTCACATGGCTCTTCGTGACCCGCGGCGTGCCGGAGCACGTCCGGTCGGACAACGGGCCCGAATTTACAGCTCGGGTCGTGCGCGACTGGCTCAAGCGCGTCGGTGTGAAGACGCTCTTCATCGAGCCCGGCTCGCCGTGGGAGAACGGGTATTGCGAGAGCTTCAACGGCAAGCTGCGTGACGAACTGCTCAACGGGGAGACCTTCTACACGCTGAAGGAAGCGAAGGTGCTCATCGAGCGCTGGCGTCGTCACTACAACACGGTGCGCCCGCACAGTTCCCTGGGCTACCGGCCCCCGGCGCCGGAGGCGATCGCGCCTGCTGAGGCGCCCTTCGCTGCGCTCAGGCCGCCTCAGCAGGCAGTCGAACACATCGTTGGTCTAACATAGACCGTGGTATAGAAACCGGGGGAAGGTCAGTCTGGGCGTAATGGTCACGCTGCTTGTCCTTCCTCGCCTTTGTGAACCGGAGATGACGCGGGATGCTCGTGAGCACCCGAGCGCCGGTGTCCTTGTTGATGAGGTAGCCGTGGTCGTCATCGTCACCTGCGATCGCGTAGACGGGAGCGACGTCCACCTTG
>JAKSBK010000582.1 GCA_022361155.1 Pseudomonadota bacterium | reverse complement strand
GCCTACATGCTGATCACAGCCCTGGCCTGGAGTCTGAAGGCGTGGTTTGCGCTGTGTCTGCCCGTGCTGCCGCGCTGGCGCCAGCTGCACCATGCGCAGCGCGAGTGCATCCTACGCATGGACTTCCACACCTTCGTTCAGCGCTTCATGCTCATCACGGTGCAGGTGCTGCGAACCGGTCGGCGGCTGGTGTTGCGGCTGCTTGCTTGGCGGCCCGACCTTCCCGTGCTGATGCGGTTGGCCGCTGCCCTGAGCGCCTGAGGCCTGTCCGACGCATTGGTGCTCGAACCTCCGTGTATACAAAACGAGGGCTGTTTCGTAGACCAGCTATACAAAGCGGAGACGGGTGTGCCCGCTGTGCAATGGGCGCTGGGTCCGCAAGCGAACCCTGCCGGTTTGGTGGTCTTCGGAGTGAACCACACCCAATGGACGAGGATCGACAACGAGTTCGGTTCCTATGGCAGCGAGGTTCCCGTGCACGCCGCCGGGGTGATTCCCTTAGGTGGCAATCGCTTCGCCAAGGCCTCGTTCTTGGCGGTGGAGGCTCCCAGGCCCGACGCTCCTCCTTGGGCGCAGCCGAACGGACCCATGCCTCGCTCTTCGTTCCAGCTTTGGAGCGACCTTCTGGACAGCGGTATCCAAATCGCGGTGGCGGGCGGCAGCGACAACCGTTGCATACAACAACAGATCGGCACGGTACGTACGCGCTATCTCGCAAGCAGCTCTACCCCGAAATACTCGGAGTACCTAGCCGCGCTCAGGTGGGGACGCACGGTGCTGGTCGAGGGCGTACGGACGGATCCCAACTGCACCGACGGCACGTGCGATGACTGGTTGGACTTGGAGGTCGAGTGGCAGTCGGGGGTCTCCCCGAGCGGCTCGGCGGTTATCGGGGACGCCTATACTGCCGACAACGAGAACGACGTCCACGACTTTCACGTCACCGGCAACCTCTTGGAGGCCGGCAAGGTTCAGCTGCTTTGGAACGGGAACATCGTGAGGGAGTGGGACGCTCCAATCGGACCTGTCAGCTTCCATTACACGAGGGACCTCGAAGATGTGCCGAGCGGCTGGGTCACCGTGCGTAGCGCCCACGTGCAGACGAGCCCTATTTACGTGCTGGTAGAAGGTCGGCCGATTCATGACCCGTGGCCGACGTCGATCCCGTCGATGCGCCCTGACCCGGGCGCCCCCTGCCGCATGGCGGCACGCGTGCAAGAGCTGATGGAAGTGCAGGCGGGCAACCCGCCGACGGTCCCGCCGGCGGTCCCGTCGGCGGTCATGAGAATCTATAACGACGCCCTCAAAAAATACAAAGAGCGCGCCGTGAACTGCGATCCCAACAACCCTCCCAGCGCGCCGGCGCCGGGCCCGCCCCCCGACGACGAGGCCGCCGTTGGCGATTTCGCCGATTTTTTTCCTGGCCAGCTACTCAACCTGTCGGAGTCAACACAGCGGGTCACAGGCCGCATAGTGCCCGCGAACGACGAGGACCACTTCGTCATTCAGGCCCAGTGCCCAGCTCAGGGCGAGCTCGGTTTCCTGCGGGCCCGTGTGGCGCTGCGCACCGAGGCCAAAACGGATCTGGTGGAATACCGACTCGACCACTGCTGGTCCGATAATCTACCGGCGCACCTTCCCCCAGTCGAATGTCGAATCTCCCCTGCCTCCAAGCCACCAGTGGTCAGCTTCCGGGGCACTTTTACTGGGATCGGCGGGGGGACGACCGACAACGTGGCGCTCGATGCGAAGTGCCTGACGCACGGCCAGCCCTTCTTTCTGAACATCATCGTGTTCGGCACAGATCCCTTTATGGGGGATGACGTCTATTCGTTGTTTCACTCCATTGAATGGGTGAAGGACGGTTTCTTGTATGCGAACGGCAGCGGAGCCGGAGAGTTTCCCGCTGGCGGGACGCCGACCAATCCATAGGTCGAGCTTGCCTGCCACCTGTGGCTGCACAGCCGCGGGGGGTTGCAGCCAAAGGAGAAGGCATGCCTGTTAGCAGTGTGCGATTTGTCGAGTCGCGGTGCGGTTGGCCTGGCGTGCTCGGTCTCGGCGCGGTGTGTGCGATGCTGGCGGGGGCCTGCGGCGCCCGGACGACCGAGCCTCCGGGTGGCCTCGGTGCTGCGGGAGCTCGAGGCGGCACGGGTGGTGGCAGCGTTGCATCGGGCGGCTCGGCTG
>JAKSBK010000581.1 GCA_022361155.1 Pseudomonadota bacterium | reverse complement strand
GGTCGCCCCGCCGCCCCGCTGCTCGGTGGCGCCGCTGCCGTTGGAGTAGATGAAGCCGTCGTCGACACCCTCGACCGAGTAGTACAGGGAATAGACATCGCAGCAGTTTGCTGGCTCTGGGTTCGTGTCGTACTGGGTAGTGGCAGGTATCGTGCCGACTGACAATCCGATAGGCCGGCGGCCTGGGCGGTCGAGCTGGCTGGGGTGGTCTTGGTGGCCAGGGGGTATCGGTGGAGGAGCCGTTCAAGCCGGTCAGGGCGGGGGGGCGCCAGGCGCAGGTGGCTGGGGCTGGGCTCCCAGTCCGTCGGAGTTGGAGGTGGAACGATTCCATTCATTGACACGAACGGCCGCCCGCTTTGCGTCAAGCAGGGAAACCTAGGGCCCCCTGCGTGCACCCCCCGCCCCAACCGCTGCGCTGCACAACATGCATTTCTAGGCTTTGCGTGCAGTATTGCGCGCCGCCCCAAGTGCAATGGAGATTGGGCGCCTACCTCTCGTGCTGGCTCCACGGACTACGTCCGCTGCGCCATGCAGAGCTGCAGGCGCGTTCGGTCCGGGTTTCGGACACGACTGCGGTCGTCGATGCAGCCGCTGCTCCCGGACCTGGCACATCGCTTGCTGTCACGCTAGAAGCAGGCCGCTCATGTTTCAGGGCTTACGCGTGGCGGTGGTGATCCCGGCCTTCAACGAGGAAACGCTGATCGTCGGGGCTGTGCGAGGGATCCCGAGCTTCGTCGACGACATCGTGGTCGTCGACGACGCGAGCTCAGACTCGACCGCGGAGCGGGTCCAGCTGGCTTGGGAGCCACGCCTACACTTGCTCAAGCACGACTGCAACCGCGGAGTCGGGGCAGCCGTCGTCACGGGATATGCTCGGGCCTTCTAGCTCGGGGCCGATGCAGTGGCCGTGATGGCCGGAGATGGGCAGATGGATCCGGAGGACCTTCGTTCCGTGCTGGTGCCGATCGCCTCCGGGGATGCCGACTACGTGACAGGCGACCGTTTGTCCCACCCGCTCGCACGCAGCGAAATGCCACGGCTGCGTTGGTTTGGAAACCACGCGCTGTCCGCGCTCACGCGCCTCGGTACAGGACTGCCCGTGCGAGACTCGCAGTGCGGCTACAGCGCGATCAAGCGCCGCGCCGCTCGGCGCCTTGGGCTCGATACACTTTGGCCTCGATACGGCTACCCCAACGATCTGCTCGCTCGCGTTGCCCAACACCGGTTGCGGCTGGCGCAAGTGACCGTGAAACCCATCTATGGAATGGAACGCAGCGGTGTGGGGCTACGCC
Source organism: Pseudomonadota bacterium (assembly GCA_022361155.1). NCBI lineage: Bacteria > Pseudomonadati > Pseudomonadota > Pseudomonadota bacterium. The sequence continues at coordinate 35,816 of JAKSBK010000581.1, read as the reverse complement.
ACGCGCTGTTCGTCATCCCTTACGTCGTGGCAACAGGTGCCCTGCGCTCAACCTGGCGGCGAGCTCGAGCCCGCCGCCCTGCCGACGCGAACCGCCCTGCCGACGCGAACCGCCCTGCCCATGCGAACCGCCCTGCCGACGCGAACCGCCCTGCCCATGCGAACCGCCCTGCCCATGCGAACCGCCCTGTGGAACGTGCCCAAGCCTGCCTGGCAATTCGGCGAGATGACGAGGTCAGCCTGCCTACCGCTGCCTATAGGCGCTCGAGCTCGTGATGCTGGTAGGGATGCTCACGACTAGCTTTCCACGTTGGCCCGGAGACACGGCGGGCTGCTTCGTGGAGGGCTTTGCGCGCGCCCTGGCGAGCCTTGGCCATCGCGTCGAGGTCCTTTGCCCGGAGCCTGTGGAACCCGCGCTCGATTCGCATGAGCCCGGGATCATCGTGCGTCGGGTGCCCTACATGAGGCCGCGGCGCTGGTCGCGCACCTTCTACGGTGCAGGCGTACCAGACAACCTGCATCGCAGCCCGCTAGCCTGGCTGGGCCTGGCGCCCTTCGCAACCACGCTGTCACTGAGCACGCTAGTAGCCGCTCGACGTTGGAGCTGCACGGTGAGCCACTGGGCGCTGCCCTGCGCTCTGGTCGCAGCTGCCATGAAGGTGCCGCGGCCGCACCTAGGCGTGTTCCACTCGGCCGATCTACATCTGCTCGAGACGCTACCGATGCGGCGCAGCCTGGCGAGCTGGCTGCTCCTAAGCTGCGATTCGCTGCTTTTCGTAGCGACGGCACAACGCGAGCGCTTCCTTGGTTGGCTCTCCGAGAGCGCGGCAACGGCCGCCAGCCCGCGCTGTCACGTGCAACCCATGGGTATCGATCCCTGCTCGGGCTCGCCCTGCGACCGGGAGCTACTGCGCCGCCGCCTCAAGCTACGACGCTTCGCTCTGCTCAGCATCGCGCGCCTTGTTTCAATCAAGGGCCTCGAGCTTGGAATCCGCGCCCTGACAGGCCGGCAGGACCTGGAGTGGATCGTGGTGGGCTCGGGGCCGGAGCAGAGCTACCTGCAACGTCAAGCGGCCTTGCTGGGCGCTCCAGTTCGTTTCGTCGGAGAACAAGCCGGCTCCGAAAAACACGCGTGGCTGCATGCCTGCGACGCCTACCTGTGCACCTCACGCACCCTCGCTTCCGGGCGCAGCGAAGGCATGCCCACCGCACTGCTCGAAGCCCTACGCTGCGGCCTGCCGCTCATTACCAGCGACACCGGCGGCATCCCATCCATCCTGCAGCACGAAAAGCAAGCGCTGATGGTACCAGAAAACGACGTGACAGCCCTGGGCACGGCCATCGATCGCCTCCGGGCTTCCGCCGCCCTTCGAGCAACGATCACACAAGCCGGACAGCAACTCGGCCGCTCGCTGACGTGGCCCACTATCGCGCCCACGCTCGAGGCCTGGCTGCGTTAGCCCGCATCGGTCACCAGCCTCCGGCCCAATCGTCCAATAAGTCGAACGGAAGGCCCCCGGGCGCCCCCCCTGGGATACCCGCCCCCGCAGTGCCCTCCCGATACCTGCCGGGGGTGCATGCTTCGGGGTTCCGTCCCGGGGATCCCCCCAGGTCGCCCCCCGGGGATGCCCTCCCGGGGATGCCCTCCCGGGGATGCCCTCCCGGGGATGCCCTCCCGAGCCCCCCCAAGGACGCCCTCCCGAGCCCCCCCCAAGGATGCCCTCCCGAGGCCCCCTTCGTTCCCGTCCCCGCGATCCCGGCGAAACGCGACGTTCGAGATCAGCGAGTCGCTGAAGCAAGACTACGCCACAAAGGGCGCGCTCACGTATGAACTAGTTAACACTTATGGCGTTATCGACGCGTTTGTGGCAGCGGGGCGAGACCTTGTCTGACCGAGCTCAGGTGCCCTGGAACAGAGATCCTTCGCTTGATCCCGCCATGATCGCCTGGATCTCCTGAGAAAAATGTGGTGAGAGTGTATTGTGGGCTGGGCGAGCTGGCGTCGGGTTTGTGATACACATCCTGGGCCCTGGCCGTGGACGCAGTCTTTCTTTTTTCTGAGACCAGATGTGCCGGAGTGAGACCCGCAGTATTCCTCGTCGTCGCGCCTTGCCAACGGCACCCGGTCCTCTGCGCTCTGCACAGGTTATGGTGCGGCAGCTTCTAACCACCGTTCCAGGACACTAGGAGCCGGCAATGGTTCGCTGCAACGAGCTTCCTCCCGGTGAGGCGATACGGATCCTGCGCTCGAATCGCGTGTTTTCCGTACTCGACGATCAGGTGTTGGCCCGACTGTGCGAAGTAGCGTGCCGACAGCTGTTTGGGCGCGGCGAGAGGGTCGTTCGCCAAGGCGACCGCTGCAGTGAGCTGTTCATCGTGGAGTTCGGCTACTTGAAGGCGTTCTCGGCACGCGAGGACGGCGACGACACCATCTACTCCGTCATGGGCCCAACGGAGGTGTTTGGAGAGCTCGCTTTCTTTGGTGAGGGGACGCGCTCGGCCGACGTCACCACGCTTGCGTCGACAGGATTGGTTGCGTTGTCTGCAGCCCCGCTGCAACGGACGCTGGCTTCTTCGACAGCCCTGATGGCCCAGCTGGCTGAAGTGTCGGTCGGGCGCGTGCGCAGGCTTAGCCAGAAGCACAAGGACGCGTCGCGGTCGGTGCAACAACGCCTGGCAGCGTGCCTGCTCGATTTCGCAGGGCGCTTTGGGTCCGAGCGTTCGGACGGCAGCGTCCGTATCCCTTTCCGTTTGACCCAGCAGGAATTCGGGGACTACATCGGGGCAACGCGCGAGTTCGTGAACCGCCATCTGCGCGACTGGGAACGTGAGGGCCTCCTGAGGAAGCACGAAGGCGGCCTCGTTATCTCCGATCCCACAGCGTTGGAGCCAATACCGTAGAGCACCTCCTCGGGACCCGGACTAGTACCGCTTGCCAGGGATTATGATGGATTCCCGCCGGCTCTGAGGGCCGCTGGCGGTGTTGCACCTCCTCGAATATGCGCTGCAGAGCATCGAAATCAACCGCCGTCATCGTCGGTGCGCCTTGCCAGCGACCGACAGCCCTCGACGCCAATCGATCACAACCCCTGGCAAGCGGTACTAGTCCTGTGATGTCCTAAGGGCCCGCGGAAGAACAACTCGGGTGTTTCGGTGAGGACTGGGCGCCGCGGGCGAGGCGCGACGACGAGGAGTATTGGGGATACTTCGAGGAGGAGCAACGTAGCCAGCGGTGGTCAGAACCGGCGAAATGGATGAGTTATTCTTCCGCGGGCCCTAAGGCGTGATCTTGCGCGTGCCCTTGGGAGGTGTCCACGCGAAGCGCGCATCGGGCACTCTTCGATTGAAGCTCATCTTGCTGAAGTCGAGGCGGTTGCGATTACCGTCGTGGTCCACGATGAGCACCCGGCGCACCAGTCCCCTCAAGCGTGCATCTTGCTCGACATAGAACAGGATGCGCTCGTAGTGCGGGCTTGGTTGCTTTGCGCGCAATTCCAGAACGTGGCCGCTTGGATAGCCTTGACGCCGGGAGTCGAGCGATCGCAGATGAAAATCCTGAGTCAGGAGACCCTGGCCGAGCAGAAACGACAGTGCCTGCGGTAGCTGAGCTTCCCCCAAGGACTGTTCGTAGACCTGACCACGCTCCCCCTGGTCTCCCGGCTCGTACACGAGCAGTTTGCTGCCGTCGCTGACAACGATCTTGCCGTTGGGCTGCGCATAGTCCCAGCGCATCTTGCCCGGCTTCTTGAATGCGACTCGACCCTTGGAGCGCTCGGCGCGCTTGTACAAGCGGTGCACGTAGGTCTGATGAAAATGGGCCTGCAAGGTCTGCGTCTGATCGTAGAACGCCTGAACCACGCCTGCGACCACCGCGGGATCGGCAGGCACGCTGGTTTGGCCGAAAGTGGTCACGCTGAAACACAGGGCGCACCCGAGGGCGATGCCAAGGATCGATCGGATCGACGAGGGCCGGGCGCCGCTGGCAAGGCGCGTCGACGAGCCATACTGGTGGTGTTTCCCGGTTCCGGAACCCGAACCAAGTCTGTGATTCGTGGTACTGGTCATCGATCGCGAGCCTCCACGTGTCTGACAGGTATCGCCGGCACCGTATTCAGTCAACGCAGAACTCGCACCTGCGGGAACAGGGTGGTGGATGACCCACCTTGCCTCCGAGGTGCCCCCTCGTATATCATCGTGCATCAGGACAGTTGGCCCCTGGGTCTTCTCTTGCTTTCTTGCTTACTCGGCACGAGAGGCCAACGGGAGGATAGTCAATGCCAAAATCGGCCAGCTCGGACCAGCAGAGCCAACTCGATGAGCTCTCGCGCGAGCATCTCGCGCTCAAGCGCGAAGTGGATCAGTACCGGCGCAGGGCGCTGCTGACTCCGACCGAGCAACGTCGCATGGCGGAGCTGAAGAAGCTGAAGCTCGCCGCCAAGGATGCGCTCGTTGGGTTGCGCGCCTCCATCTAGCCCGCGTCGGGCGTTTCCGAGGAGAGCTTGCCCGCGCCATGAGGGGTATTTCGAGGCGGGTTGTCGGGCATCACGAACGCCCGATCGGCGGTGAGCGCGGCGAGCGTTCGGCGCAGGGTTTCACGCCAGCTCGGCCGCAGACGCGAAGCCAGGGGTAGCTCGCGCGCGATGGCCAAGAAGTGCAGCGCATCGTCGCGCATTCCCAGACGAAAGGCTGTGATACCGCGAAGATAGTGGAAATCGACGCGGGTAGCGGCCTCCATCTGCCCCTCGTCGCGCTCCAGCTCCCGTAGCCAAACCAACGCGGACTCGTAGCGCGCCTCCCTGTAAAGCGCCTCGGCGCGTCGCAAATCACTGCCGATCGGCATGCACCCCGCAATGCTCAGCCATCCCAGGCACGAGCCGACACACGCAACGAAAACCGGGCACAAGCGCATCCCGTGCGATTATCCCGTCAGAGCCCCTGCTAGGGAAACACAAAGCCGCGGTGGGGCTCGCCGGCTCCCTGGAAGCACAAAGCCGCGGTGGCCGGTACGGCCGCCGCGGCTTCTCGCCGTCCCGTGCTTCGGTCGTGTGGCACGGAGAACGGCAAGCGAAAGCATCTACTGCAAACGCAGAACCCGCCGGGCAGCGGGTTCCGTCAAGTCAAGCGTTGCAGTGTCAAGCCAGGGGACTAAGCATAGTAAGCGATACGGGTATTGGTGAAGCTAGCTGTCGGTTTCTGCAGCAAGAAGGGTGCCAGCGCTGCTGTCTCCCACCACGTCGCGTCTATCGAGACGCGACGCACTGCTTTTTTGGGGACTCCGAGCGGAGGCCACCCGATGTGGACGACAAGGAAAGGAGCGCCCGGCTATGACATCCGTGTCGCGCCGTAGGACAGTGGCGTCGCGGTCGCGCGCTGTCGACGCCTGTGTGGTCCGCTGCCACAGGACGGACTCACATGAATCGCGGCCAGGCCGCCAGCACGATGGCCAAACAGCAGCGCCCCTGGGCATCCACTGCCGAGCCCACCCCCACATCTGTGAACCGTCGATCACTGAGGCTCATTCTGTGCGATGGGCTGCGAGCCAGCGCCGAGAAGGCTAGCGCCGGCGTCCTTGCCCGCGCCAGCGCCTCGCCCACGAGCCGCGCGCGGACCCGAGCACGGGCCAACCGATTCCGCGGTCCGGCTCCGGGAGTGAGTTCGTGGGCCACACGACCCTCGCGGCATACCCGTTCCGCCTGCCGGGCGGCAAGCTCGGCCAGCAAGCGGTTGTGGCGCAGCCGCGGAAGTCGTGCCCGCTCACGCAGCTCGGCGAGCAACAGCTTGGGACTTCGGTGCGGTGAATTGAAAGGACGCAGTGGATTGAAAAGCAGCGCCGCACCGAAACCGGCGTCGGCTCTCGCCGCTCCCACGATGCGCTCAGCCACAGGCCGGGGTCCGACCGGCCCGGTCGCTACGAGTTGGATGTGTGCCGGCAAGAGCGGCAGCGGCAGGAGGAAACCTCGCGCGAGCTCTGCTGCTTCGGGTACAAAGCGCTGCAACTCCCCTCGCGAATCGGCAAGCACGATTGCCGGAGTGTGGAAACCTGGCGCGAGACGTCCCCACAGCCGCAAGCTGCCATTCGTTGCGCGACGCTCCGTCCCAACTCCCAGCGCGCCGCCCCGAGCAGCAGCAAGGACAAGCGTCTGGCCGAGTCCCTGCGCTCTGCCGCATACCAGCATCGCGTCCGACCGGCGCCGGAGCTCGAGCAGCCAGGCCCGAATGCGCTTGTGGCCTTCGCCCGGTACGACGAGCGCCTCGACATCCACCAGGTCCGAACCCTCCGCCCGAGCCGCGCTCCCCACCGTCTGCGCGGTGGCTGGACCCTCACTCGCAATCAGACGGGAAGCCGCCCTGGCCAGCGCGTCCTCGTGCAGACACGGAAGCTGCTGACCTCGTGCTTGGGACGCACACAACACCACAACCGCCGCAAGCCAACCTTTCAGGCGCACAAGGCCACGCTACCGCGGAGCCTGCCGGCCCGGCCAGTTTCAGAACGCCGATCTTCAACCCGGAGCAAGCGGGTCCCGCAAGAGCTAACCCGCATCGGTCACCAAGTTCGAGGCGAACGGTTGCCGCTTCCACGGCGCTGCGACCGCGCCCAGCTGGCGGCCGTCAGCGGCCGACAACAACCTAGTCAAGCATGTGTCGACCGTGTATCGTGACGCCCCCGTATTACCAGCCTGTGGGCCGAGCGCGGCGTGATCATCAACAACAGCATTCAGGACGTTCCCTATTCCGGCATCTCGATCGACCGGGCCGGGGAGGCTACCCCGAAACCCGACTGGACATGAACGCCAAGCTGAGCATACGAGAGAAGGTGGGATTCAGTCTAGGCGACACTGCCGGAAACTTCGTGTACCAGTCCGTAGTCTTGCTGCTCGCATACTACTATACCGATGTCTATGGACTCGAGGCGGCCACCGTGACCGCCATCTTCCTCTTTGTACGAATCTTTGATGCCATTACAGATCCCCTTATGGGGGCGATCGTAGACAGGACCAATAGCCGCTGGGGAAAGTATCGCCCCTTTCTGTTGTTTCTTTGCGTGCCCTACGCCGTCATGTCCGTAGTGGTCTTCACCGTTCCGGACCTCGATATGGAGGGCAAGATACTCTACGCGTACGCTACGTACGCAGGCCTCATGGTGCTTTTCACCGCGACCAATATTCCCTACTTTGCTTTGGGAAGCGTGATGACCGCGGATCCCAAGGAGCGCGTATCGATGAACTCCTATCGCTTTGTCGCGGCCACGGGTGGCGGCCTCGTCGTTACAGCCCTGCTGATTCCGCTGGCCGATTTCCTGGGGAAGGGCGACAAGGCTCTGGGCTACCGGTTGGCTATGACTGTGATGGCGGTGCTGTCCGTGATGCTGTTTCTCGTTTGCTTTGGTAGTACCCGGGAGCGAGTCAAACCTGCCAACGTTGGGTTGCGCGATATCCAGAGCGACCTAATGCAAGTGTTCCGAAACGACCAGTGGGTGCTGTTGGGTCTTGCCGTCTTCGTCATGGTGACTGCGCAGACGGTGAAGGGAACCACGGGAGTCTACTACCTCACCTACTACGCCGACGATGCCGCAAGCCTGGTACCGCTCTTCCTGTCCCTATGGATGATCGGTGGCATGCTGGGCAGCGCCTTCGCCAATCGACTGACCCTGCTGATCTGCAAGAAGCGCGCCTGGGTAATGCTGTGCTTGATAAGCGCCGTGCTATCGGCGGCAACTTACTTGATCGCCCCGAGTTGGATTGCGGTGATCATGGGCATGCAGTTTTTTGTGGGCTTCTTCAATCAGATGATGGCGCCGCTGATCTTCTCTACGATGGCGGAGGTGACGGACTACGGTGAGCTCAAGAACAAGCGTCGCTTGGATGGCCTGATCTCTTCCTTCACGCTGTTCTCCCTCAAAGTTGGCTTGGCGCTCGGGGGCGGCTTGGCCACCCATCTGTTGGCCGGCTACGGCTACCTCAGTGGGGGGGTGGATCAGAGCGCCGAGACGGTCTCCGGCATTCTCGTCGTGTTCACGCTTGTTCCGGCCGTCGGCTTTGTGGCCACGGCTGTGATCCTGCAGCGCATGAAACTGAGCAGCGATGTGGTAGAAGAAAACGCTGCGCGTCTGAGGGCATTGCGTGCGGAAGAGTGAGAGCGAACGTGTTGCGGCCCACGTGTTCTAGTGCTCGCGGCCGGAATTCCGATCCGGGTTTGCGCCCGGGTAGGCCGCGGGTACGACCGCGCGCAGCGCGCCAGCAATAACCAGGTGCCCGAGCAGGCGAGGATCATTCTAATGGCGGATTTTGATGGGTTGGGTATGAATCTGGGCAATCTATCGCGGTTGTCGTCGGCCAAGAGCCGTTCGATCTCAGCTGAGAATTTCACCGGCGAGCCTGGGAAGGGAGGCATGGCAACCCAGGGGACGGGCGCTGTGCCGGCTCGGGGCTTGGGCCAGGGGTGGAAGATCTCGCCGTCAATCGAGATCCCGCCGGAGGGGAGTTTCGTGCTGGCGGATATCCACGAGCCCGGCGCCATTCAGCAGATTTGGATCACAACCATCGGTCCAAGGAAGCGCGACTTGATCCTACGCATGCATTGGGATGGGCAGGATCAGCCCTCCGTAGAGGTGCCCATTGGCGATTTTTTTTGCTGTGGGCTGGAAGATTATGCTCAGGTTACGTCGTTGCCGGTGTGTGTAAACCCGGGGCTTGCCTTCAATTGCTTTTGGGAAATGCCCTATCGGAAGTGTGCTCGGATCACGCTTGAGAACCGCGACCCATTGCAGGCGGCCATTGTCTATTATCAAATCAGCTACACCGAGACCTCCGTTCCGGAGGACTGCGCCTATTTCCATGCCCAGTTTCGTCGCAGCAATCCGGTAGGATACAAGGAATTGCACACGCTGGTCGACGGGGTTCAGGGACACGGCCACTATGTTGGCACGTATATGGCTCGTGGCGTCAATAACTCGGGATGGTGGGGTGAGGGTGAAATCAAGTTCTTCCTGGACGACGACACGGACTTTCCCACTATTTGTGGCACGGGTACGGAGGACTACTTTCTGGGCGCGTTCAACTTCGACGTGGGCGTCGCCGTCAAGGGACGGGACAGCGCGTATGCGGAATACACGACGGCGTATGCGGGTGTTCCAGAAATCCAGAGGCCCGATGGGGTCTATAGATCGCAGCAACGCTTCGGGATGTATCGTTGGCACATCGTGGATCCGGTTCGGTTTGAGAAGCGCTTGAAGGTGGATATTCAGGCTCTGGGTTGGAGGGACTTTGGCCATTGGGGGGGAGATAGCGGCCAGCGTAGGTATCTGCCGTTGCAGGATGACATCTCGACTGTCGCGTTCTGGTACCAGACGCTGCCGACGGTACCGTTTCCACGCTTACCCGACCGGGATTTCCTGGAAGTCAACTGACTCTTTCCGCGTCAACAGGTAGGCTGCCGGCGTAAGACAGCGCCAGACTCCACATACTCGTAGACATCGGGTCCTGGAATTTCGAGCGGTCCTAGCCACGCCGGCCTCCGGCGGCGCCGGGCAGCGGGGCTCACGGCCTGCCCGACCGAACACCACCCCGTGACACTGCCGCAAGAGTTCAAAACAAGCTCGATAGCGGGGGCTGCGTGATCGGTCCCTTCATGAAATCGTGCGACCGCACCGTTGTCGAGGCCGCCGGCTTGGCTGGTTTCGATTTCGTGATCCTGGACATGGAGCGCGGTCCGGCATCGCTCGAGACCGTCATGTGGCTAGCTGAGTTTCCTTGCCGGAACGGGGCGGCGGGCCGCCGGTGGTGGGCTTGATCGGGATTCTCGGGAAGCGGCGTGCCTGCAGCGCGGATTCGTTGCATCGCTTGCATCGTGCCCCTATGCTCGCGGCCAAACCGCCAGGAGGTGTCGTATTGCGAGTTGCGGTCGTGGTGTTTCCGGGGTCGAACGCGGACTGGGATGCCTTGTACACGCTGCGGGATATCGCGGGTGCAGACGCGCGCTATGTGTTCCACAAGGAACACGAGCTTGGCCCCGTGGACGCGGTGGTAGTGCCCGGCGGCTTCTCGTACGGCGACTACCTGCGCTGCGGCGCCATCGCCTGCTTCAGTCCCATCGCGGGCGCGCTCCGGGAGTTCGCGGCGCGGGGAGGTCCCGTGCTCGGCATCTGCAATGGGTTTCAGATTCTGACCGAGCTTGGGCTGTTGCCAGGAGCCTTGACCCGCAACCTGCGGCTGCGCTTTGAATGCCGGGACGTGACCGTGCGGGTGGAGGCGCCCGGAGTGTTCACCGCTGGCCTGCGGCGCGGCACGGTGCTGCGCATGCCGATCGCCCACGCCGAAGGACGCTACCACTGCGATGCCGGCACGCTGGCGGTGCTGGAGGCCGAGCAACGGGTAGCTTTCCGCTATTGTAGCGCCGACGGGGTGCTGGGCAGGGAGCCGACGGTCAACGGTTCGCTGGCTGAGATCGCGGGCATCTACAACGAGCGCCGCAACGTGCTCGGGCTGATGCCCCATCCCGAGCGGGCCGCTGAGGCGCTGCTCGGCAGCGACGATGGGCTGGCGTTGTTTCGCTCTCTCGAGGCGCACCTTGGCGCTTCCCCGAGGCTCGGTCGAGCATGACAGCTCACGACAAGAGAGAGCCGGCGGTCAGCAAGGAGCTCGCGCAGAGCTTCGGTCTCAGCCAGAGCGAGTGGGAGCGCATCGCGGGCCTGCTGGGACGTTTGCCGAGCTACACCGAGCTCGGCGTCTTCAGCGTCATGTGGTCGGAGCATTGTTCCTACAAGTCCTCGCGTGTCCACCTGAAGCGACTCCCTGTGAGCGGCCCCAACGTGGTGCAGGGTCCGGGCGAGAATGCGGGAGCCGTGGACCTCGGCGACGGTTTCTGCGCCGTGTTCAAGATGGAATCGCACAACCACCCCTCGTTCATCGAGCCGTATCAGGGGGCCGCCACGGGGGTAGGCGGGATTTTGCGTGATGTGTTTACGATGGGCGCCCGTCCGGTGGCGTCGCTCAATTCGCTGCGCTTCGGCAGCCCTTCGCATCCCAAGACGCCCGGTCTGCTCAAAGGTGTCGTGGCCGGTATCGGCGGTTATGGCAACTGCATCGGCGTGCCCACGGTAGGTGGGGAGCTGCAGTTCGACTCGAGCTACGACGGCAACATCCTGGTCAACGCGTTTACGCTGGGCATAGCGCGTACGAGCCGGCTGTTCTTCGGGCGCGCCGAGGGCATTGGCAATCCGCTGATCTATGTGGGCGCCAAGACCGGGCGCGACGGCATCCACGGCGCCACCATGGCTTCGGCCGAGTTCGACAAGGCCAGCGAGGCCAAGCTGCCCACGGTGCAGGTGGGCGATCCCTTCATGGAGAAGCTGCTGCTCGAAGCCTGTCTGGAGATCTTCGAGCGCGACTGCCTCGAGGGGATTCAGGATATGGGCGCAGCCGGGCTCACGTCTTCTTCGGTCGAGATGGCGGCGCGCGCCGGAACCGGTGTGAGGCTCGACCTCGATCGCATACCGAGGCGCGCGAAGGGCATGACCCCTTACGAGCTGCTGCTGTCGGAAAGCCAGGAACGCATGCTGCTCGTCGCCAAGCGGGGGCGCGAGCACGAGATCTTCGAGGTCTGCTCCAAGTGGGATCTGGACGCGGTGATCGTCGGCCAGGTCACAGAAGGTGGTCGCTTCGTGTGCACGGCCACCCCTGGACACGACCCGCTGGACGGCGAGCCGCCGCGCTGCGATCCCGAGCTCGTGGTCGACCTGCCAGTGGGCGCATTGACCGGCGACGCGCCACAGTACCACAGGCCGGCGCGCGCACCCGTAGCGCGCCCTTGTGCCGGCAGCGACCAGCCCAGCCCGGATCCAGGCAATGCGGCGGCGGACTTGCTCGCGCTGCTTGGCTCTCCGAATCTCGGAAGCCGCCAGTGGGTGTGGCGCCAGTACGACCACGTGGTGCGGGACGGGAGCGTGCTGCGTCCGGGACAGGCGGATGCGGCCGTGGTGCGCGTGTTCTGCGGCAACGGGCCCCGGGCGCCGCAGAAGTACCTGGCGCTTTCCGTTGACTGCAACGGCCGCCACGTCAAGCTGGATCCGTACAACGGAGCCGCCATGGCCGTGGCCGAGTGCTGCCGCAACGTGGCTTGCTGCGGGGCCGAGCCGCTCGGGCTCACCGACTGCCTCAACTTCGGCAGCCCCGAGAACCCCGAGGTCATGTGGCAGTTCACGCGGGCGGTGGACGGCCTGCGCGATGCGTGCCTCGCACTGGGTGTGCCGGTCGTCTCGGGCAATGTCAGCTTCTACAACGAGACCGAGGGGCAAGCGATCCTGCCCACGCCAACCGTGGCGGTCGTGGGTCAGCTCGCGGACCCGGCCGATCGTCTGTGCAGCGCCTTTCGGTGCGAGGGGGATCTGGTGGCGCAGCTTGGCGCGCCCGCGTTGGGACAGCTCGGCGGCTCGGAATGGCTCGCCCAGCGCGTTGGCCGACTCTGCGGGCAGGCGCTTGCTATCTCGCTCGAGCAGGAAGCGCGCCTGCAGCGGCTGTTGCTCGAGCTCGCTCGAGCGCGGCTGCTGCGCAGCGCGCACGACATCAGCGACGGTGGCTTCTTGGTCTGCCTTGCAGAGTGCTGCATCGGCGCAGGTCTTGGCTGCGCGCTCGAGCTCGCTCCGGAGACGCGCGCGGCTGCCCTGTTCAGCGAAGAACCGTCGCGCGTGCTCGTGAGCCTGCCCAGCCACCAGCACGAGCAGGTGCGGCAGGCTAGCGAACGCCACGGGATCGCGTACACCGAGCTCGGTCACGTGGTCGGCCACGAGTTGCGCATCGAGGGCGTCCTGGAAGTGCCTGTGGCCGACCTGCAGCGGGTCCACGCGGCCTGCCTGGATGCGGTCGTGGGCTCGGCCGCTTGACATCCACGCATCGAGGCCCTAAAGGATGGCATCTAATTTAGAATGTCTCTAAATGATGGGTTCCAAGGCCCGGAGGAACGTGTGCGGCGCGCGACAGCGGCGCTGCGTGAAGCCGGATTCAAGCTGACGCCGCAACGGCTCGCCATCGTTCGATGCCTGGCACGGGACCCTGGCCACCCCAGCGCACAGAGGCTTTACGAACGTTTGCGGCGCGAGTTTCCCTCCATGGCGTTCGCCACCGTCTACAATACCCTCGCGACACTGGTTTCGCTGGGCCAGTGCAGGCAGCTCAGTCTTGCGGGCGCGTCGCGTTTCGATCCGAACCCTGTCCCGCACGACCACGCCCAGTGCGACCGCTGCGGGATCATCTACGACGTGGCGCGCCCAGCAGCCGTGGGCGAGCCAGCCGCGGGCGAGCTGGCGAGCGTGCTTGCTCACTTCACTGTGGATCGTGTCGAAACGATCTACCGGGGGCTGTGCCAGCGCTGCGGCGAGGCCACGCCAACCACCGAGAAGTCAACTTGCAGTAGTCCCAACTCCGGATGCCCGATTCTGGGCGACAACGACACCGTCAACACGACGGGGCAAGGAGAGCCATGACTCAGTTGAAAGGATCCAAGACCGAGCAGAACCTCAAGGACGCGTTTGCCGGCGAGTCCCAGGCCAACCGGCGCTACCTCTATTTTTCCAAGGTCGCGGATGTGGAGGGCTATCCCGACGTGGCCGGCCTGTTCCGCGATACCGCCGACGGTGAGACCGGGCACGCGCACGGTCACCTTGACTACTTGAAGCAGGTGGGCGATCCGGCGACGGGCAAACCGATCGGGGGCACGGACAAGAACCTCGCGGCTGCCGTAGCAGGCGAGACCTACGAATACACCGAGATGTATCCCACCATGGCCAGGTCCGCGCGGGAGGAGGGCTTCGAAGACATCGCGGAGTGGTTCGAGACGCTCGCCAAAGCCGAGAAATCGCACGCCGGGCGCTTTCAAAAGGCGCTGGACAACCTCGACTGAGCCTTTTTGCTGCGTCCGTTCGCGCGGCTTTCTGCTTGGGGCCGCCGACCGGCGAACGAGCCAGGTCGTGCCCCGCCGGAGCCCGATCCGCGGGCATTCTGGACGAAGAGTTGGGCGATCGTGAGACCCGAACAACCACCGAGCTTGGAGCCCGGGGACGCCCGCTATTGGGACCGGCGCGACCTTGACGTCGAGCTCAGTCGCGTTTTCAGCGTCTGCCACAGCTGCCGCATGTGCGTCGGCTACTGCCCTGCGTTCCCGGAGCTGTTCCGCCGTATCGACGCGCACGAGCAGGCGGGCCATGGAGAGACGGAAGCGCTCACGGCACAGGATTGCGAGGCGGTCAACGACCTGTGCTACCAGTGCAAGCTATGCTACTTCAAGTGTCCCTACACGCCCGACGACGGGCACGCGTTCGTGCTCGATTTTCCGCGCCTGATGCTGCGGCACAAGGCGCAGCGCGCGCGTGCCCGGGGCGTGCGGTTTCAGGACCGCGTGCTCGGCGAGCCGCAGCTGCTCGGGCGCCTGAGCTCGGGCCCGCAAGCTCGGCTTGCCAACCTGGTCAACGAAAACCGCCTGCTGCGCAAGATCCAGCAACGTGCCACAGGCATCAGCGCGGAGTTCAATCTTCCGCCCTTTGCCCCGGTGTCCTTCAGACGTTGGTTTGCCCGTAGGGCCGGGTCGCTTGCTGGCAGCAGCGGGGCCACGCGAGGTCGGACGGCGTTGGCGACCACAAACGGCGAGGAGCGCGTGGCATTGTTCGTGACCTGTACGACCGACTACAACATGCCGTCAACGGGGATCGCCGCGGCGCAGGTACTCGAGCACAACGGTTTCGAGGTGTCCTTTCCCGGCACACAGACCTGCTGCGGCATGCCGAACCTCGATGGCGGCGACGTCGACTCGGCGCTGACCAAGGCCCGGCGCAACGTCGATGCGCTCTATCCGCTGGTGGCCCGAGGCATCCCCGTGGTCGTGCCGGGGCCGACCTGCAGCTACGTCCTGAAAAAGGAGCTTCCGCGCCTGCTTGGCACTGCCGAGGCGCAGCAGGTCTCCGAGCACACCTGGGATCTCATGGAGTTTTTGCGCCTGCGCTGGCGCGACAAGACCCTGAGCCGCGAATTTGCCGCGCCCCTCGGTCGGGTTGGCTATCACGCGGCCTGTCACCTGCGGGCCCAAAAGATCGGCGCGCCCGCGCGAATCTTGCTGTCGAAAGTGCCTGGCACCGAGGTGGACCTGATCGAAGAGTGTTCCGCGGTGGACGGAACCTGGGGTATGAAAGCGCAATACTACGAGCTGGGTCGCCGCTATTGCCGCAAGTTGACGCAGGGCATGCGGGCGGGGCAGTACGACGTGATCAGCTCGGACTGCCCGCTGTCAGGCCAACGACTCGCCGGCGAGCTTGGCGTGGACGTTTGGCATCCCGTCGAGCTGCTCAATCGAGCCTACGGGCTGCCGCCTTGCGGTCCCGCTTCCAAGGGATAGTGTGCCGCCATGCGCAAGGTTGAACGGTCGGAATTGTTGCCTCTCGGCGAGTACGAGGTCGTGCGTGCGCGCTTTCGCAACCGGGTGATCGCGCTCAAGCGCGCCCGCCGGGTGCAGCTGGGCCAGCACCTGTCGCTGGTCTTCGAGAATCACGACACCGTGCTCTTGCAGATTCAAGAGATGCTGCGTGCGGAACGGATCACGGACAACGACGCGATCGCCCACGAGCTCGAAACCTACAACGAGCTGATCCCCGAGCCCGGAGCGCTCTCGGCGACGCTGTTTGTCGAATACGAGGACCGCGTCGAGCGCCGGCGCAAGGCCCGTCAACTCTCGGACCTGGAGCAGCACCTTTTTCTGATCTTCGGGGCGCAACGCGTGCGTGCCCGTTTCAGGCGCCAGCCCGGAGAAGAGCCCGGCCGCACCCCTGCCGTCAACTACGTAACGTTCGAGGTCTCGGAAGCGGCCCAGCGCGAGCTGAACAACCCCGGCGCGCTGGTAGCCATCGAGGTGATCCACCCGCACTACACCTCGCGCATGGTGATCAGCGCCGCCACCCGCCAGCAGCTGCTCGCGGATCTCGGCAACCACGCGAACTAGAAGAAGCGAAGCTACAGCGGCTTGAAGTGCTCGAAGGGTTGCTGACAGCCGTCGCAGTAGTGCAGCGCCTTGCAGGCGGTGGCGCCGAACCGGCTGCGTAGCGCTGTGCTGCTGGACCCGCACCAGGGGCAGGGCACCGGCTCATCGGCAGGCAAGACACGCAAACGCAACAGGGGATTGCGCTGCGGTCGCTCGGCAGGCACGGGACCGGGCGGCGCGATGCCCATGGTTCGCAGCTTCGCGGCAGCGTCGTCGCTCAGCCAGTCGGTGGTCCAGGCCGGCGAAAAGACCGTATTCATGACGACGTTCGAGAAACCGCCTGCAGCGAGGACCGCGAGGACCTGGTCTTCGATCAGCTTCAGCGCCGGACAGCCGGAGTAGGTTGGCGTGATGTCGACCCTGACGCTGCCGTGGCCGGCGACACACACCTCGCGGACCATGCCCAGGTCCACGATGCTGATGCCTGGAAGCTCCGGGTCCTGTACCTGCTTGAGGAGATCGCGAACCTCCTGCGTGGTCTTCCGTGTCTTGCTATCCGCGGTCATGCCGTGCGTGTCTCTACCCCCAGCACAACCCTGGGTACGAGCGCGGCAGGATCTGCATCTCGGCAAGCAGATGCCCGAGATGCTCGCTGTGCAGCCCGCTGCGGCCGCCACCGAGGCGCAGGTCTTCCGGCGGCAGCTTCAGGGTAGCCTCGGCGATTACCGCCTCGATGCCCTCCCGCCAATCGGCCTCCAACGAACTGCCCAGGGGACCCACGCCGGCCGCTGCGATCGCTTGCTCGATGCTATCCGAGCAGAAGAGCTCCGCGGTGTAGGGCCAGAGCGTGTCCAGGGCCTGCTGGGCGCGCTGGTGGCTCTCCTCGGTTCCGTCGCCGAAGCGCAGCATCCACTCCCGGGCGTGGCGCACGTGGTAGCGGCACTCCTTGAGCGCCTTGGCAGCGATGCCGGCCAGCGGCTCGAGGCGGCTCGAGCGCAGCTGGTCGAACAGCAGCACGCTGTAACTGTCGAACAGCAGCTGGCGAGCGATGGTGAAGCCGTAGTCGCCCTTGGGAAGCTCGACCAGCTGCAGATTGCGGAAGTCGGTTTCGTCCCTGAAGAACGCCAGATCGTCTTCGCTCCGGCCGCTGCCTTCGATCTGTCCGGCCAGCTTCAACAGGTGGCTCGCTTGACCGATCCGATCCAGCGCCACGTTGCTGATGGCGATGTCTTCTTCGAGGATCGGCGCGTGGCCGCACCATTCGGATAGGCGATGACCCAGGATCAGGCTGTCGTCCCCCAGCCGCAGAAGGTACTCGAACACGCTCGGCCTGAGCTCGCCGGGCAAGGTATCCGGCGTGTACCTGCGGGTCATAGGTCCCTGGTCCCCCGTGGTACCTTGTAGAACTGGGGATGGCGGTAGATCTTGTCATCGGCAGGATCGAAGAAGGCCTCCGCGTCCTCGGCCAGGCTCGCCACGATCGCTTCGGACGGAACGACCCAGAGGTTGGTTCCCTCGCTGCGGCGGGTGTAGACATCGCGCGCGTTTTGAAGCGCAAGCTCGGCGTCTGGTGCGTGAACGCTGCCAGCATGCTCGTGGGGTTTGCCGGTGGCTGGCTGCACGAAGACTTCCCACAAGGGCCATTGATCGGAGTGCCAGCTCGAGGGCCGGTCACCGTCGTTGGTCGACATCGTTGCCTGTTTTCCTTGTGCTGCCGGCTTCCTGCTGGGGCGCTCGCTTCCGGGCATACGCAGCGGCGGCCTGCCGTACCCAAGCCCCTTGCTCGTGCGCCTTGCGGCGAGCCCGCAGCCGATCCCGGTTGCAGGGTCCCCCGCCCTTGATCACGCGGAAGAACTCGTCCCAGTCGATCGGACCGTAGTGCCAATGGCCGGTCTTCGGATCGTAGCGCAGGTCCGGATCCGGGATCCGAAGGCCGACCAGACGTGCTTGAACCGCACGCGTGTCAACGAAGCGTTGCCGCAGCTCGTCGTTCGAGCGGCGCTTGACGCGCCACTTGAGCAAGACGGCGCTGTGGGGCGAGTCCTTGTCGGAAGGGCCGAACATCATGAGCGACGGCCACCACCAGCGGTTGAGCGCATCCTGCGCCATGTGTTTCTGCTTGGGCGAGCCCTTGGCCATCTTCGCCACGATCTCGAACCCTTGTTTGTGGTGGAAGCTCTCTTCCTTGCAGATACGGACCATGGCACGCGCGTACGGGCCGTAGGAGCAGCGCGCGAGCATGGTCTGGTTGATGATCGCCGCCCCGTCCACAAGCCAGCCAATCATGCCGATATCCGCCCAGCTCAGGCTCGGATAGTTGAAGATATTCGAGTATTTGGCTCGGCCGCTCAAGAGCGCTTCCAGCAGCTCCTTCCGGCCGACCCCCAGCGTTTCGGTTGCGCTGTACAGATACAAGCCGTGTCCGGCTTCGTCCTGGACCTTGGCCAGCAGGGCAAGCTTGCGACGCAGCGATGGAGCCCGGGTAATCCAGTTGCCTTCTGGCAGCATGCCCACGTACTCGGAATGCGCGTGCTGCGACATCATCCGGATCAGCTGCTTGCGGTAGGCATCAGGCATCCAGTCCTTGGGCTCGACCTTCAAACCGGCATCGATACGGGCCTGAAACGCGCGCTCTTTTTCGGACGGCTCGGTCGCAGGCATGTCGCTCATGTGCAATATGCTAGCAGATTGTCGGGGCGCCCGAACGCGGTCGAGCGCGGGGGCTCCTGAGCGCCGCCTCGCGCAGCTCGGGTCACGCACGCCGGATCACGCACACAGGATCACACACCGGGCTGGCACACGCAGCGCGGGCCAAACGGCATGCCACGACTGCGCCGCGCGCCCGAGCTACCGCGACCGGGGCCGACCGAGCCCGCGCCAGCCGCATGCTGGATTGGCACGGACCACCCGCTCGCCGCAAGTGGTACAATGGTTAGGGCCCTTTGGTTGGGGATCGTGGCCTGAGTGGCCGGAGGCTGTGTTGACCCAAACCGCTGTGTTGACCCAAACCGCTGTGTTGACTCGAGCCGCTGTGTTGACTCGAGCCGCTGTGTTGACGGAGAGCGGGTAGCTGGCGGTGGAAGCCGTGTCCGCAGACGAGCTCGGCGCAGAGCTTGATCCGAACTTCGACTGGAGGGCGGTCACCCGCTTCGTGCTCCGCTCGAGAGCCCTCGATCACGTCGAAGAGACCGAGCTCTACCCCGGCAAGCGCGTACTGTATCAGTTCACCGCGCGCGGCCACGATCTGGCGCAGGTGCTCTTGGGCAGCCTGCTCAGCCACCCGCACGATGCCGCCAGCGCCTATTATCGCTCGCGGCCCCTGCTGCTGACGCTGGGTCTGTCGCTCGACGATGCGCTGGCGGGCCCCATGGCTTTCTCCGGCGGGTTCAGCAACGGCAGGGACATCGGAGTCGTGTGCAACCTGCCTGGCCGGCTCCAAGGCGCCAAGGCCACGGTCTTGCCCATGTCCGGTGACGTCGGGTCGCAGTTCACGCCTGCCGCCGGCTGGGCCCAGGCGCTCGTGTACCGTCGCAAGCAGCTTGGTGAGCCGGCCTATGCGGGCGCGATGGCCGCGGTCCTGGGCGGCGAGGGAGCCGTAGCGACCAACGGCTTCTGGTCGGCGCTCACCATGGCGACGACCCTGCGCCTGCCCTTGCTCTTCTACATCGAGGACAACCGTTACGCGATTTCCGTGCCCGCCGACAAGCAGACCCCCGGGGGCAACATCGCCGAGAATCTGCAGTCGTTCGCCAGCCTGCAGATCTTCGACGGCAGCGGCAGCGATCCTGCCGAAGCGGCAGCCAAGCTCCATGCCGCCGTGACCGCGGTGCGACAGGAGCGGGGACCGGCCCTGATCCGTCTGACGGTGCCTCGTCTGAGCGGGCACTCGGGTCAAGACACGCAGGCCTACAAGTCGCCCGAGGAGCTGCAGCGAGAGCGGGCGTCCGACCCCTTGAACAGGCTCCATGACTACCTGGTGCCGGCGCTGCTTTCCGAGAGCGAGTGGCAGGCGCAGGAGCAGAGCGCCGCGGGGGAAGTAGCGGAGGCGCTGAAGCGGGTCAGCGCACGCCCCAAGCCCGACCCCGGGAGCATCCGGCGTTACGTCTTTCGCGAGCGCCGGCCCGATGGCTCCCCCGATGTGGCCCTGCAGGGCGGGCTCGCGCCCGAGGGTCATCGCTTTCCGGCGTCCAGCGCGCTGCCCGAGCCGGAGCCGCGTCGCATCAACATGGTGGCCGCGATTCGGCGCACGCTGGAAGTCGAGCTCGCGACCAATCCCAAGTGCCTCGTGTTTGGAGAGGACGTTGGCCCCAAGGGTGGGGTGCACGCCGCCACCACGGGACTGCACGAACGCTTCGGCGAGGCGCGCGTGTTCGACACCAGCCTCTCGGAAGAGGGCATCGTCGGCCGCGCTGTGGGCATGGCTGCAGCTGGGCTATTGCCGGTGGCCGAGATCCAGTTCCGAAAGTACGCCGATCCCGCCACCGAACAGCTCAACAACTGCGGGACGATTCGCTGGCGCACCTACAACCGCTTTGCCGCGCCGATCGTGGTGCGCTTGCCCGGCGGCTTCTTCAAGTGCGGTGATCCCTGGCACAGCGTCACGAGCGAGGTGATCTTTGCCCACGCGGTCGGCTGGCAGGTGATCTGCCCTTCCAACGCCGAGGACGCGGTCGGCCTCTTGCGCGCGGCCATGCGCAGCGATAACCCGAGCGTGTTCTTCGAGTACCGCAACCTGCTGGACGCCCCGAGCGCGCGGCGGCCCTATCCGGGTGACCACTACGTCCTGCCGCTGGGGAAGCTGTGCGTGGCACGGCCCGGAACGCAGCTGAGCGTGGTCACCTGGGGTGCGCTGGTAGAGCGCTGCCAGCGAGCAGCCGAGCAGTCCGGTGTCGACGCCGAGGTACTGGATCTGCGCACGCTGGTTCCCTGGGACAAGGACCGGGTGCTCGAGTCGGTCCGCAGGACGGGCCGCTGCTTGATCGTGCACGAAGATATGCTGACCGCCGGTTTCGGCGCCGAGGTGGCTGCCGTGCTCGCCAAGGAGGCGTTCTTCGATCTCGACGCTCCCGTGCAGCGGGTGGCTGCGCCGGATGTGCCCATTCCGTACAACGTGGAGCTGATGGATGCGGTAGTGCCGTCGGTGGACCGCATTGCCGAGGAAATGGTCCTGCTCGCCGAAATATGAGCCAAGGCGTCGGATCAAAATAGCATTGCCAGGCCGGCTTCGAGGCGCCCGGCCAGCAAGGCGCGCTCTCGCGCGAATACTCTCTGTATTCGAAGGCGGCGCAACACCGCTGGACGACACGAACCCAAACGCTGGACTTGCAGCGCTGCGTGCGACTGCGAAGGTCCCGTCGGGTGCTGCTCGGATCGGAGGCGGACCTCGGGTGCGGGAATCTGACCGGAACTCCTCGTCATGATGAACGTATTCACCGATAGTCAGTCAGCCGCTCCGGAACAATAGACGAAGATGCTGCGACCCTCTACCATCGCCCCCGATGCTGCCAGCGCGGCCATGGACCGGTATGCCGACGGGGACGACGCAGCCTTCGAGATCGTCTATGACCAGCTGTCTCCGGTCCTGTACGGCGTGTTGAGGCGCAGGCTGACGGATACATCGGTTGCGGAAGACCTCGTGCAGGAAACGTTCATCCGTATGCACCGTGCGCGCGGCCAATTCAGGCGCGGCGCCTCCGCCAGCACGTGGGCCATAGCGATCGCGCTTCGGCTGTGGATGGACCATCTGCGATGCTCTGGCCGGCGTCGCCTCTTGCGCGAGGAGTTGGAACCCGTCCTCGAGGTGCAGGAGCTGGCAGACACCCTCATGGAATTGAAACAATCGAGCGCCGCCCTCGACGGTATCCTGGCGGACCTGCCCCGCGCGCAACGCCTTGCCTTTGAATTCGTGAAGCTGGACGGCCTGTCCCTAGCCCAGACCGCCGAGGTCATGGGAACCACGGTCCCGTCGGTCAAGGCGCTCACCCATAGGGCGTACGCTGCGATTCGGGTAGCGCTCCGCGGACGAGCTGGGAGGGATTGAAGGGAAGACTTGTATGGAAGTGCCAAGCCAAGACCTGCGTGAGGCTGTGCTGCGCAAAGTGGCTGCGGAGCCATCGAGCGTGCGCCGGGACGTCCGGCGCACGAACTGGTGTCTCGCCCTGATGGCGGTCGGCCTGATGGTTGCGGAGTTCCTCCTCGTCGGAGGTATTCGCGAGTGGGGAGCGCCCCGGCCTCTGTCTCTTCTGGTCGGGACCGCGCTAGGTACCGCAGCGCTCGCAGCGCCCGCGGCATGGCTTGCAGCTGCTCGCGGGCGGTCGAGCTTGGGGCGCCCGGCGGGGCTACTGCTGTGCGTGGCCTTGGCGACGCCAGCGGCCGTTTTCGTGTGGAAGACCCTCTACACCTCGTTGTTTGACTCGGGACTCGCCGACTGGCCTGACAGGTTCGGCAATAAGTGCCTCGCGATCTCCTTCACCATGGGCACGATTGCTCTGGTAGCGTGGGTCTATGCCAAGCGCGGTTCGGACCCCGTTCACCCGAGAATACTGGGCGCTGCGCTAGGAGTCGCGGCCGGCGCAGCGGCTGCAATGCTGGTCGACCTGTGGTGCCCCGTAGGGCATCCGCGGCACGTTGCGTACGGCCACATCCTCCCAATGCTCCTCTTGGGGGCTTTCGGGTTGCTCCTGGGCGCACGGTTCCTTGACCTGAGGTCCCGGCGCCCTTGAGTTGGCATCGCCGCTGATTCGCTCCCACTCGGCTGATCTCGACTTCGGTCCGCCGCCTTGTGGCCACGCTCGCCGACTCTGGAAGCAGGTGCTTCGCTCGTATCTCGGCGGAACTTCTGGTCCCGGCACGCGTAACCGAAACAGACGACAACAAACGCTCGAGCGGCGAATGCTCGCACTCGGGATGGCGTGTTTCAGATACCTGGCGTCTGGAAGGGCGGCAAAGAATGCTCGACAAGGAATTACCAAAGGAATTGCTACTAGTACCGCTTGCCAGGGGTTGTGATCGATTGGCGTCGAGGGCTGTCGGTCGCTGGCAAGGCGCACCGACGAAGACTGCGGTTGATTTCGATGCGGTGCAGCGCATATTCGAGGAGGTGCAACACCGCCGGCGGCCGTCAGAGCCGGCGGGAATCCAGCATAATCCCTGGCAAGCGGTACTAGTCCTGTTGCCGGCAGCGCTCAGCTTTGCGGGTTGCGGGGGCTCTGAAGCCGGCGACGCCGTGTGCGGGGACCCCGTATTCACTCCGGAGGAGATAACAGCGTACTCGAGGCTCTCGCCGCTGCCCGCCGTGCCGGTAGACCCGAGCAACAAGCACGCAGACGCTGCAGCGGCGGCAAGGTTGGGGCAACGCTTCTTCTTCGAGAAGTCCTGGGCCGGTCCCATCAAGGTCGCCAGCAGTCTTGGAGCGGAAGGCGAAGAAGGCAAGATCGCATGCCGAAGTTGCCACGATGGACCGGCATTCGACGACCAGCGTAGCCTTCCCAACAATGTCTCCTTGGGCACGGGCTACCACCGGCGCAACTCTCCGCCGGTGGTCAACTCCGCGTTCTACAAATGGACCAACTGGGCTGGGCGATTCGATGCGCAATGGTCGTTGCCCCGCGCAGTATTCGAAGCGGGTGTGATCTTCAATTCTACGCGCCTGCGCGTAGCCCACGTGGTGTTTGATAAGTACAGGGACGACTACAACAGTGTCTTTACCGGCACCCCTCTGGACCCCGCGCTTGGCTCCGGCTCCACGCGTTTTCCAGCGATGGGCAAACCCAAGAAGGTCGCCACCGATCCCGACGGCCCATGGGAGAGGATGAGCGCCGCGGATCAGGCCCACGTCAACCGGGTCGTTGCCAATGTGGGCAAGGCTCTGTCCGCATACATGCGTTTGCTCGTGGCGCGGGATGCTCCCTTTGACAGGTTTGTTGCCGGCAACGACGCGGCTATCAGCTCGGCAGCCAAGCGCGGACTCAAGCTCTTCGTCGGCAAAGCCAACTGCAATCGATGCCACGACAACGCGCACTTCTCGGACGACACGTTCCACAACCTGGGGATCGCCCAAAGTGGCATGAACGTGCCCGCGGAAGACCTCGGAAGATTCGGAGACCTGAAGGGCCTGCTGGGTGATATCTTCAACACGAGGGGCGACTTCAGTGATGACGCTACCTTTGGGGACACGAAGTTGGCCGGTCTAGCCGCCGATCCGCTCGCGGTGGAGCGGGGCAGATTCCGCACCAAGGGCCTTCGCCAGATCGCACTGACCGCCCCATACATGCACGCGGGCCAGCTCGCCACGCTCGAGGACGTCATTGATTTCTACGACCGCGGGGGCGACGACACCGGCTTCGCGGGCGTCAAAGATGCGGTGATCGTGCCGCTGAATCTCGAATCAGGCGAAAAGGCCGACTTGAAGGCGTTCCTGGAGACACTCACTGGTGCCGACCTTCCCGCCGAGCTGACAGCCGACACCTCGGCACCATGAGAACCAAGTCCCAACGTTGTGGCGTTTCTTTTTCCGGCGGCAACGCTCCCTGGCAAGCGGTACCAGCTTTGTTGCTGGCAGCGCTCACGAGGCGAGCGCCCACGAGCTCGGCTCGCGCCGTCGGTACGCTCCTTGTGCTGCTTTGCGTGCCTGGCTGCCACGGCGCCCGCGATGGCTCGCTTGTGGTGCCGAACAAGATCGACGCCGGCTGCGATGATGCCGGTTCAGCAAGCGGAGTCGGCCCGGGCGGGGTGACGCATATGAGCCCCGAGGGTGGCATCGTCGCCGGCGGGGCCCACACGTGCGCGTGGCTCGCAGACGGCTCCGCACGCTGCTGGGGTAACAGCCGCCACGGCCAGCTCGGCGATGGCACCAGGACCGACAGCCCCACGCCTGTACCTGTCGTATTTCGCAGGTAGCAGGAGCAAGCTGCACATGGGGACGGACCTCGCTACAGGAGCACCAGCAAGGTTGTGCCAAGGACACGCTGGGCACCGCCACCGTCGTAGCCATCACGTCGAAGCCTCGCGGCTCGCCGACAGAAGTCGAGCTTGGCTTCGACGAGGGCCTGAAGACGGCGTCGTGCGCCAATACCGTCAACCTCTTCACCGTCCGTGGTGTCGCCGTCTTGACGTGGGAGCGCTGACCTCACATCGTGAGCCACAGATAGCCCGAGTCCAGGTTGACCTTGCGCGTGCGTCCGTCGGCTCCCACGACGCTCAGCGCGGCCTGTTTGTCTGCGGCAAGGGATAGCTGGCCGACCGCTGCCTGCTCGCCTAGCTCGGCAACGGCCTGCTCGCCGATGGCCACGATGCGGTCGTCGATCTTGATGCCTGCACGCGCCGCCGGCGAGTAGGGCTCGACCTCGAGCACCCTCAGCTCGTCGCTATGGACCTCGAACAACCGGATGCCGATGCCGCGGTGCGCCTTGGCCCGGTGCAGCGAAAGCGTCACCACCGCCATGCTGCGAAAGGACAAACGCGTGCTCGCGCCAATCACCATCGACGCCGGCAGACCCCGCCGCTGCATGACACCGATGGGATCCGCCGAGGGGCCGTCATCGTCCCAGAGCTCGAGCTGCAAACGCGATCGGCGTGTGATGTGGATGTTGCGTGGCAGGGGCGAACGCCATGCCGGCTGCAGCGTGTCGGGCCGCGTTGGGCTTCGCCACACTTCGCGACCGTCGATCTGCAGGCGAAAAAAGGGGTCGGGCTTGCTGCCGTCATCGTCCCAGCGGTGCCCCGATGCCTTGCGAGGCGGGACATCGGCGCTCTCGAGCCGCAGCTCCCAAAGGTTGTCGGGCCGGTCCGCCGCTTTGATGGTACCTACGGCGGGCTGGACGCGGGTCGTGCGCCGCGGGTACGCACAGCCGCCGGCGGCCGCACTGGAAAACGCAAGCAGCAGCGCGGCCGCCGACACGTAACGGCGAGGCGTGTGGCCAACACATGTCAGCGTATCGGGCGTATCCGGTTTCATGAGTGGATCCAACCAGAACGACTCGAAGCGGGATGACTCGAGGCGGGATGACTCGAGGCGGGATGACTCGAGGCGGGATGACTCGAAGCAATCGTAGCATGAGACTCCGGCTTATCCGGAATATCCCGCGATTGGACAATTCCATCGACCCGTCCACGGGTACCCGAGGCCGAAGACAGGGGCCGAGGCTGAAGACAGCGATCCCGATCCGTGCCAGATCCCGTGTCGGATCCCGATCCCGATCCCGGCCCAGCACCGGACCCAGCCCCTGCTCCTGATCACGGGCCCGGGCCCTCAGGCGACGTCTTACGGTCCGAGCGGCAGCGCCGGTTGCGCGGGTCTGGGCTGCGTCGGCTCGGGCAGGTCCCGCTCGAGCAGCAATTGCCGTCCAACCGCCTTGCGGGCCAGATCCACGACCTGGGTGTGGTGAGTGAACAAGAGCACCTGCGTGCGCCGGGTCAGGTCCGAAAGCACGCGCAGCGCCGCGGCAGCGCGCTTATCGTCGAAGTGCACCAATGCATCATCGAGCACCAGCGGCAATCCGCAGCCGCGCGCGGCATAGCGTTCGAGGCTGGCCAGTCGCAACGCCAAGTACAGCTGATCGCGCGTTCCATCGCTCAAGCCGTCTACGGGCACCTGGACTCCATCGTTGCGCTCGCAGCGCAAGGCGGTCCCTCCGCGGCTATCGACCGCGGCATGAACCTGCGTGTAACGGCCCAGCGTGAGCGCTTGCACAAGCTCGCTCGCGCGCGCGAGCAGGGGCGCCTGATACTCGTTGCAATAGCGCTCGATTTCGCGCTCGAGCACGAGCGTGGCGAGTCGCGCGCGCAGGTAACCCCGGGCGTGGGCCGCGACTTCGGCGACGCAGTGCTGCACCTCGGCAGCTGCCTGAGCCGCCGATCGGTCCTTTTGCAGAGCGAGCCCGGCCTCGTTCCTCACCAGGATCTCGCTCGCGCGCTCTAGCTCCTGCTCGATCTGCTCGAGCTCGCTCTCCGTTTCCGCGCTGCGCACGCCGACCGCATCCACATCGAGGTCGCGTGTTTCGGCCAGCAGCGTCTCGAGGCCAGCCCCCTGACCGGCGGCCAGCAGTTGAGCCTCGGTCTCCAAAAGCTCCGAGTCCAGTCGCAGAGCAGCCTCCGATTGCTGTTCGGCGAGCTCGAGTCGCTCGATGCTGGTGGCGCGGGCCGCCTGCATGAGCAGCGCGAGGCCCCGCTGTGCCTGAGCTTCGCGGCCGCTCAGCTCGGCTAGGAGCTCGCGTTTGTCGGCGAGATCCTCGTCCAGGCGCCGCCTCGCCTCCAAGCGCTGCTTGTGGTTTCGCTGCATGCGCAACAAGCGCTCCGCCGCGACTTCGGGCTGCAAATCTCGAAGCTCCGGGCATGTCCGCTCCGCGAGCTCTCGCGCGCGCGCCAGAAACCGCTCGCCGTCGCGCTCCATGGCGCCGATGCGCCTCTCGAGGCGGTCGAGCTCCGCGAGCTTGCTTCGCACGTTCACGAAGGCGTCGAGCTCGGCCAACGCCTCGGCCGGCGTCGCCTCGGCCGGAATCCCAAGCTGCACGATCGCTTCCTTCCAGCTCGCAGACCACGTCGCGTGCGCAAGGGTGCTGTCGCCGACTTCACGCTCCAGGTCCCCTAGCTCGGCCTGCTCGATCTGGAAGCTCTGAGCGAGCATGCGCGCTTGCGACGCGCGCTGCTCCAGCTCGGCCACGAGCGCGAGCGCCTGGTCGATCACAGGACCCAGCGTATCGGTGGACTGCTCGGCCTGGTGGCACCGGCCCGCCTCGCCCAAGCGCTCGCGGAGCAACGCGCGCTGCTGCCGGCGCCGCGCGACCAGGCGTTCGAGCTCGCGATCGAGCTCGAGTTGGCGCATGGCCTGCGCTCTGAGCTCCTGAAATCGCGCCATCCAGCCGCGCATCTCGACCGGCGAAGCGGGTGACAGTCCGCGGGGGGACCACAGCTCGTTCCAGGCGCGCTGACCCGCCTGCTCGGACCCGGTAAGCTCCCGCTGTTCGGCTTGCAAGCGCTGGCTGTCGTTGTCATGGCGGCTTGTCGCGGCGAGCAGCCCGGCGAGCTTGGCCACGCGGCCGGCCTCTCTGCGCAGCCGGTCGGCAATCTCGTCTGTTTCGGCGACCAGCTGCTCGTAAGCGAGCACCCGATCGCCGCAAGCGGAGTCGCTGCCCTGTCCGGCCGGGGTCACCCGCTCGCCGGGCTGACACCCCAACGGCGCTGCCGGAATGCCCGGAACGTCGTTTCGCGCCGGCCGGCCCATGTGCGCCCGCAGCTGCTGCCACGCCCGGGCTCTCGCTTGACGGCGCTCGCCGAGCTCGGACTCCGTCGGCACGTCCCCCTGGCGGCGAAGCTCGTCGATCTGCTGCTGCGTATCCGACTTGCTGCGAAGCAGCTCGCGCTCGCGGCGAGTCAGCTCGGCACGACGCGCGTCGCGTTCCCGCTGCTGGCTTGCATGAAGCTCGACCGTCTCGATCCCCGGCAAGGCCAGCGCGACAAGCGCCGCGGGATCGGCGCTCGACAAACCGAGGCTCGCGGCCTCGACCTCGGTCCGGGTCTTGATCTGCTCGCGCTCGGCACGACGCTGCCCGATGATGGAGTCGATGTCCCCGAGGCCCTGCGCCGCGACGAGCGCGCGCCGCAACGGCTCGAGCCCTTGCACG
Organism: Pseudomonadota bacterium; assembly: GCA_022361155.1. NCBI lineage: Bacteria > Pseudomonadati > Pseudomonadota > Pseudomonadota bacterium. The sequence goes on along the minus strand of JAKSBK010000581.1, from coordinate 7,240 downwards.
GCCGGCAAGCTGCTCATTTGTGCTGCCAGCGCGTCCAGCTTGCGCCGCCGGTTGCCGGCGTTGCGCTCGAGTTGGGAGATCGAAGCCTCCAGGGCACCCTGTTCGTGCGCAAGCCTGCGAATCCGTGCCTGAAGCGCCGACGGCACGCGCGTCTCCCTGGCCTGATCGATGCTCCTTACGCAGCTGAGTCGGTCGAGCGACGTTCTGACCTCCTCCCGCAGCGCCTTGGCCTCGGCGCGCCGGCGTGGCAGGTCCGAGGCCGCCGCGCGGAAGCGGCCGAAATCCGCAGTCAGAGCCTCCATGGTAGGCTCGTCCACCTGAGCCAGCTCCTCGCGCACGACGAGCTCTCGCCTGCGCAGCGTGAGCGTGGCGGTATCCTGCTCCACGCGCTGGCGTTCGCTGAGACAAGCCAGCAGTTTGCGCTGCAGCTCGACTCGCTCGCTGCTGGCGCTGCTCGGCAGCAACACCACGTCGCCCAGCGCCGAGCGCTTCCCTCGCAGCTGCTGCAGTCGTCCCAAGAGCGGCAGCACCTGCCGCGCCCGCTCCAGGCCCTTGTGCTCCACGCGCAGCCGGTGCCGTCGCTGCTTCAGCTGCTCGATCTCGCTGCCGGCCTGGGCGATCGCCTGTTCTTGCTGCAGCCAAGCGTCAAGGCCCAGACCAGCCTTGCGGCTTCGCTCCTTGGCCTCACGCAGGCGCCGAAGCGCCACGTTGAGCCTGGGGCTCTTTCCGCGCGGACGAAACAAGGCATCCGATTCCCGGCGCAGCTCGCCCAGCACGTCATGCACCGCACGTCCTCCAAGCGACGCGTCGAACAAGCTCTCTCCAACGTCGCCTCCACCGCGCAGCAACGCATCCGCGCCCTCCCTCAAGCTGTCATGGCTCAGGCCGAACATGGCCCCAAAGAGCGATTGCGGCAGGCCTCCGAGGGCGCGCGTCAACACGGCCTCATCCATGGGTTGACCGGCGGGATCCAGCAGATCGGCGAAATCGCTCCGGCGCCGAACCAGGTGCAGCTCCGTGCCGTCCTCGAGTTCAAGCACGCCTCCGATGCGCAGTGCCGAGGCGGTATGCACCTGCACGTCGGTCGTCCTGCGGGGAATCCCGTACAGAAGTGCCGACACCGCCCGGAGCACGGTGCTCTTGCCCGCCTCGTTGCGGCCGTGCACGACGACGAGCTTGGGCCCCGGGGCTCGGAAGCTCAGGGTCAGGTTGCTGAACGGCCCAAACGCGAGCAACGCGAGCTCGAGCAGTCTCACGACCGTTCGTCCGCTGGTACCAATTTGCTGCGCAGCAAGCGCTCCGCGTCGTCCAGCAGGGCTCCAAGAGCGGACGGGCTGTCCAGGCGCAGGCCCTCGCCCTCGGGAGCCGCCCGCACCTCGGGTGGCAGCTTGCTGCGTAGCGGGCCGAGCTCGCTCATCAGCGCCTCCAGCGCCCGAGGCTCTCGCCTGAGCCGATGCATCGACCCGAGCAGGCGCTGAAGCACCTCCGCACCCTGGGTCGTGGGATCGCTGGCCAAAGGCCCGGGAACGAAGTCCAGGCGTTCGAGCCACACGCCGTAGCCGCCGAGGTCGGTCGCGAGCACGCGAACCTCGTTTTCCCATCGTTCCGGATCGGCCTCCAGGCGCTGCTGAAGTGCCCCGCTGCCCACCAGCGCGATCCGCGCGGCAAGGGTGCGCCCTTCGGCCGCTGCGGCGGCCCGCTCCAGGAGCCGGCGCGCGTGCTCCAGCATGTCGTCGGGGCTGCCGAGGTCGCTGAGGTCGATCTCCGAGCGGCAGAAGCGCACGACGTCCAGAGCTACGTGGTCAACCCGGCTCACCGCGCCGTCTTGGACCGTCACCAGCGTTGCGCCCTTGTCGCCCACCTCGCGCGCATGCCGGCCCTGCAGGTTGCCCGGAAACACGATCCAGGGGTCGGAGCACACGATCTCTCGCCGGTGCACGTGTCCTAGGGCCCAGTATGCGTAGCCCCTGTTGACCAGGGCTTCCGTGGTGCAAGGCGCATACGGATCGTGGCCGACCCGCCCGGTAAGGCACGTATGCAACAGGCCGATGTTGAACAGGCCCGGGATGGGCTCCGGATAGGTCGCGGCAAGATCCGCGGTGATCGCCCGCTTGGCGAAGCCCTGGCCGTGCACGGCGACACCCAGATCCTCGAGCGTGCAGGTTGCCGGCTCGAGCGGTGAAAGCTCATGCATACCCTCGGGCAGACGCAGGTGGCGGGTAATCTGGCTGGCAGCGTCGTGGTTGCCGCGGATCCACACGACCCGCACGCTCGCTTCTCGCAGCCGCGACATCTGCGCGGCGAAAAAGAGGCCTGTCGAGTAGTCCCGCCAGTCGCCATCGTACAGATCACCGGCCAGCAGCAAGAGCTCTGCCCGCTCCGCTATGCAGAGCTCAACCAGATTCTCCAGCGCTCGCCTCGTGGCGGCGCGGATCTCCTCGACTGGCGCGCCTTCGTAGCGCCTGAGCCCAACCATTGGGCTGTCCAGATGCAGGTCGGCAGCGTGAACGAACTTCAACGGCCACCTCCGGACGCTCGCGCCAGCGCATGCGCAGGCGGATCCGCCGATCGAGCCGAGGACCCGTTCGAAGGTAAGGGCCCGCGGAAGAATGACTCGGGTGTTTCGGTGAGGACTGGGCGCCGCTGGCGAGGCTCGACGACGAGGAGCATTGGGGATACTTCGAGGAGGAGCAACATAGCCAGCGGTGGTCAGAACCGGCGAAATGGATGGATTATTCTTCCGCGGGCCCTAAGGACCCATCTGCTCCCTCCAGGTCCGAACCCGGAGCTCGTTGCCGTCGCTGGTGACCACCACGCCACCGTCCTCGTCGGTGCGCAAGAGTCTGCGCGTTGCTGCCGTGAGGCGCTGTACTACCTCGGCGTGCGGGTGCCCGAAGCGATTGCCCCGCCCTGTGCTCAGCACGGCGAGCCTGGGTGACACCGCCGCCAGAAAAGTCGGATCGGTGGACGTACGAGACCCGTGGTGCGGAACCTTGAGCACATCCGCCCGCAGATCGATCCCTTGCCGCACGAGCGCCTTCTCGGCCTCGCGCTCGATGTCGCCTGTGAACAAGAAGCGATGGCGGCCAAAGGCGATACGAATCACCAGCGAGTTGTCGTTCAGATCGAGACCTGGATCGTAGCCGGGACACGGCCACAGCACCTCGATGCGGGCGCCGCCCGCCTGCCGAGGTCGATCGCAAAGCTCTCCTGGACCGATGACACGGGTTGCGCGCCCCCGCGCACGAGCGAACAGCTTGTCGGCCTCCCCGTCAGGCTGCTCGGCGCTGCCCTGCCCCGTGTCCCACAGCTCACCGATGGGTATGCGATCGACCAGCGAGGCAAGCCCTCCGTAATGATCCGGGTGTGGGTGGGTTATGGCAACCACGTCGATGCGGGAGCGGCGTCGTTCTCCCAGAAGCGGTAGCAGCGCCCGGGTCCCGGGATCGGGGCCGCCGCCTGGGTTGCCTCCGGCGTCGATCAGCATGGCCCGGCCGTCCGGCAGATCTATGAGTGCCGCATCCCCCTGACCCACATCCACGAAGGTGACGCGCAACACGTCCCGGGGCTGTCCCACATGGTGCTGCCACACTTCGAACGCGAAAAGGACAACCGTGGCCAGGATCGCGGCCCACACGCGCTTGGGCCAGCTGCGCAACGCCAGCAAGGTCAGCGCTGCGACGGCCAACACGGTGCCCTGGAGCGGGCTGAGCGGTGGCACATCGACCCCGGGCGCCTCACCGAACCAGCCGCAGGCAGCGATGAAGGCCCCGCTTGTGTGCTCCATGAGCCAGCCGGTGGGCCCAGCTGCACCGGGCGCCACAAGGGCCACAGCGGAGTGCAGCGCCGCAAGCGGGATCACTACATGGGCCGCGGCGGGAGCCAGAACGACGTTGGCAACGACGCCTATCAGCGGCAAGCTGCCAAAGCACCACAACACAATGGGAGCAGTGGCCAGCGTCACCCTGATGCTCAAGACCGCAGCCTGCAGCAAGCGGTCGGCGAAGCGGGCGCGACGAGCGGGAGCCGCGGACACGAGCGCGGCGGTTGCGACGATGGAGAGGAGAAACCCCGGCCGGGCTGCATCTTGGGGCGCAGCAACGGTGAAGGCGAGTCCGGCAGCGGCGGTCAAGGGCCCGGGTGCCGGCTTCCTGCCTGCGGCGACCAACAACCAGCCAAGCGCAGCCGTGATGGCGGCCCGCCACGCACTCGGGGCGCCACCCGCGAATGCTGCCACACCGAGCGCGAGCGGAGCCCCCAGCAGGCACGCCAGCCGCCGGGCCTCGAAGCGCCTCGCGAGCCACCCGCAGCGCAGCAGCAACAGGCGCAGCAGCGTCACGAGCACGCCGCTCATGATCGCCACGTGCAGCCCTGAAACAGCCAGGATGTGCGAGAGGCCTGCCTGCCGCACCGCCTGCCTGTCGGCGGTTTGCACCGCACGCCCATCGCCCAGGATGAGCGCGCGCGCGATGCCGGCCGTTCGCGGCTGCAGCGTTTTCGTGAGCCGTGTTCTCACGCGCTGCCTGAGCCTGACCAGCAGGCTCGGTGTCGAAATACCGACACTGCGCACGGGTGACACCTCAGGTATCCAGGCAAGGCCGTCAATAGGATGCGACGAGCGCGGCTGTCGGCGAGCCGTCGCATTGCGGAAGCTCGTGAGGGGCCGCACATGGGCCAGGAGCCAAACTTCGCTCCCCTCGAGCAGGGGACGGGGCCCGATGAGCAAGCGCGTGCCCGGCAACAGCGGGCGGTGGTCTGCCACCCGACTTCCTTCGAGCACCGTTGCCCGCGTGCTGGCCTCGTTGCCCGGCCCATGGCGAACCTGCTGCACCCTGAGCCGCAGCCGATACAGGCCGGCTTCCGGGTAGGCGACGCGAGGTTGTGGCGCATCGCCGAGGCTCAGCCCCGCCAGCAACGTCGCCAGCGACAGCACTCCACCCCACAGGTCCCAGCGCCTCGCGCCGGCACCCGCAGCAAGGAGAGCGCAGCACGCCAAGGCGAGCGCCGCGAGAGCGAGCTCGAGCCGCAAGTCGTGGCCCACGCTCCAAGCCGAAAGGAGCAACGCCAGCAGCCAGGCAACCGCTATCGGAACGATGAGGGACATGGCTCGGCCGCCGCCTGCGGGGTCCATCCCGCCGCGGACGGTTCAGCGCAACGCTAGGCACAAGTCATGCCAGCCAGAACGGGTCCAAAATTACTTCGCTTTTGGCCGGCATGGCCCGGCGGACACCTGGCGTTCGGCGGCGGGACGCCTCGCGCTTCCCTCGCGCTCCCGGTTGACATGGTCGATGCCCAGACTTACATATAGCCGTAGTCTAACCCTTACGCATACGTAAGAGTAAGTCGACTGGATCGATGACCTCAGGCCCCATTCAACTCGGTCCCGCCAGGCGGGGTGGAAGACCCGTTGCGCCCAGAATGCTGCGCGTCGGGGACCTCGCCCGCCAGACCGGCAAGACCGTACGAGCCCTGCACCTGTACGAGGAGCTCGGCCTGCTCGAGCCCGCCCATCGATCCAAGGGTGGCTACCGTCTGTACTACGCGGATTCCGTTCTGCGCGTCAGCTGGATCACGAAATTGCAGGACATGGGCTTCTCGCTGTCGGAGATCAAGGCCATCGTGGGGCAGTTCGAGGCCAGTAGCTCGGCACCCAGTGCCATGCACCAGATCGAGTCGCTGTTTCGCGATCGGCTGGCGGAGACACGCGCACAGCTCAAGCGCCTGCGTCAACTCGAAGGCGAGCTCGAAGCCAGCCTCGAGTATCTACGGACCTGCGGCACGTGCGACCCCCGGCGCCTGCTGAACGCATGCGGTACCTGCGAGCTCCACGAAGCCGCCGAAGAGGAGCCCGATCTTGTAGCAGGCTTTCGTGCACAGCAGAGCGCAGCCCGCGGCTGAGGAGAAGAGTAACGATCATGACCGTCAAGCTCCCCGTCTACATGGACTACCACGCCACGACACCGGTGGACCCGCGGGTGCTCGAGGCCATGCTGCCCTATTTCACGGAAAAGTTCGGCAACGCTGCCAGCCGCAATCACGTGTTCGGCTGGGTCGCCGAGGAGGCCGTGGAGTACGCTCGCGAGCAGATCGCCGAGTTGATCCATGCCCGCAGCGAAAAGGAGATCGTGTTCACCTCGGGCGCAACCGAAAGCGATAACCTGGCTCTCAAGGGCATCGCAGAATTCTACAAGGAGAAGGGTGACCACATCATCACGGCCAAAACCGAGCACAAGGCCGTGCTCGACACCTGCAAGCGGCTCGAGAAACGCGGCTTCAAGGTTACCTATCTGGACGTGAGACGCGACGGTTTGGTGGATCCGGACGACGTCCGCCGCGCTATTACGGACAAGACCATTGTCGTCTCGATCATGGCTGCCAATAACGAAATTGGCACAATCAACCCCGTTGCCGAAATCGGAGAGGTGACCCGCGAAAAGGGTGTTCTCTTTCACTGCGATGCAGTCCAAGCAGCCGGAAAAGTGGACTTCGATGTCGAGTCCATGAAGGTCGACCTGGCGAGCTTCTCCGCCCACAAGATGTACGGGCCGAAAGGCGTGGGCGCGCTGTATGTGCGCCGATCCAAACCCCGTGCACGCTTGGTTGCCGAGATGGACGGGGGCGGACACGAGCGAGGCATGCGCTCCGGTACCCTGAACGTTCCGAGCATCGTGGGCTTCGGTAGGGCCGCGCAGCTCGTGGCCAGAGAACGGCACGACGACGCCCAACGCCTGCTGAGGTTGCGGCAGCGACTGCATCAGCACCTGCGCGACCATCTCGACGAAGTCTATTTGAACGGTGCCGGCGATCCTCACCGCCTCCCCGGCAATCTCAATGTCTCGTTTGCTTTCGTCGAAGGCGAGGCGCTCATGATGGCGATCAAGGACGTGGCCGTATCCTCCGGGAGCGCCTGCACGAGTGCCAGCCTGGAACCGAGCTACGTGTTGCGCGCGCTCGGCGTCGGCGAGGAGCTGGCTCATAGCTCGATTCGTTTCGGCTTGGGTAAGTTCAATACCGAAGAGGAAGTCGACTACGTGGGTGAGCTCGTCGTTGAGCACGTGAAGCGCTTGCGTGACATGTCTCCCTTGTTCGAAATGCACCAGGAAGGTATCGATATGAGCTCGATCCAGTGGGAGGCCCATTGAATCATGGTCGCCGTGTTGAATCATGGTCGCCGTGTTGAATCATGGCCGCCGTGTTGAATCATGGTCGCCGTGTTGAATCATGGCCGCCGTGTTGAATC
>JAKSBK010000580.1 GCA_022361155.1 Pseudomonadota bacterium | reverse complement strand
GTTCCAGGACACTAGTCGAAAGAGTTAGGGCCCGCGGGAGAATAACTCGTCTGTATCGCCGAGGGCCGGGCGCCGTTGGCAAGGCGCAACGACGAGGAATATTGGGGGTATTTCGAGGAGGCGCAACATAGCCAGCGGTGGTCGGAACCGGTGAGATGGATGAGTTGTTCTTCCGCGGGCCCTTAGCTTGCCTTCTGGAGTCTGCCCTTGCGATCCACCCGATAGCCGGCCGGCAGTTTCAAGTCCGGGGACGGTCCCAGGTCCCAGCCGGCATCGATGATCGAATCGAGGATGCGGACTCGCACGCGTACGCTCTCCTCTCGCTTGAGGCAGTCCATGAGACCCTGTTTCGCCTCGCCGGAGGGTTCCTGGGCCAGCAGGGCACCTGCCGCGTGAAAGCGCACGGTCTCGTTCGCGTCCTGCAGGAAACGGATGACCACTGGTGCAACGCGCTGATCGACCCGTTCCTCCAGCACAGCCAGAATCTGGATCTTGCGCTGGGGATCCCGCTCGTACTCGATGTCCATTCCTTCCAGAAGGCCGAGCAGCCTGCCGATCACCTCATCCGGCGCAACCAGCGCGTCCAGCATCTTCAGCGGCCAGCTGATCGATTCCGCGCGCCGCAAGAAAGCCACCACGGGTTCAACGGCCTGCTCTCCTGCACCAACAATCGCCTCGAACGCCAGGTCCTTCTCTTCTTGATCGGTAATGCTCGGATCTACATAAAACGTAAAGCGCGGCAGCAGCGCCGCAATCGCGTCGGCTCCGCCCATCTGGGCCAGTGCCTGTATGGACTCCCATCGATCGGGGGCCTGAGCCCGTTTATTCGCCACCCGCTCGGCGTGCTTTCGCAGCGCTGACGCACCGGACTTCTTGCCAAAAAGGCCTAGTAAACCCATCGATTTCCCAAGACGCGCCGGCGCTCGCGTCAACCCAAGGCTCGCACGTTCGAGCTCGGCGAACCGTACACGCCGTCAGCGGATGATGACCGGCCTCAACACTACCTGATCGCCCCGGGTTTGCACCTGGAAGCGCACCATGCGGCATCCGTGCTTCGCCACCAGGCTTCCCGCGTTTCCCTTCAGGCGCGCCACGAAACGTTCTCTGGGGATGTTCGAGACGTCCTCGCCAAGAGCCCGCTTCGCGGCAACGTACTCATCGTACACGCGAGCATAGTAGGCCTCTTCATCCTCCGCAGCGAGCGAAGCCCCCACCGCCGGGTCGTCCAGCGTTCCGTCCGACGCGGTTACACCTGCCGTCGCGTTCGTCTCGCGCGTGGTGTCCCGGGCGGGCCCTTGGGTCGCCGCCGAAGGCGCCGCCTCACCAAACGCAGCGTCCTTCCACATGCCCGCCTTTGGCGGGTGTGAGATGCGCCCGGTCTCGTCCTCGGTATCTTCCTCGGTGCCCGTGAACACGTTGAGGAGCTGATTGATGCGGTATGCCAAGCCGCCCAGCTCGGGACTGTCCGTCTCCAGACGCAGATCCGTGTTTCCGTTGATCACCGCAAGCACGCCTTCCTCGATCGCGACAATCGGACGCAGTATCGAGGTGCCCACGGTGAAACCGAAGGCCGCGACCAGAATCACTCCGAGCACGAGCGTGTAGAGTATCATATTTGCTGCCCCCACCAGCTCCAGGCGCACTGTTCGGTTGGCTAGTATGACGTACGCCATGCGCACCGATATCGACCCGGGCAGCTTCGCCGTAATCGCCACATAGTCCTGGCCCGCCAGGCTCGCTTGCCACGGGGAGCTCGAGGGCAGCTCACCGTTCATTACCTGCTGGGTCGTTGCCTTGTTCGTGCTGAACAGAAAGTCGTTCAGGGCCTTCACGCCCGAGCCGTCCAGAGACGAGCTGTAGACCCTTCCCTCGGCCAGGAACGCAACGTCGCCGCCGAGCAGCGTGGCCTCCCGCACCGCCACGCCGTTGGATAGGTCGTAGCCCACGACCAGCGCCCCCAAGCGCGTGCCCTTATGCGCGATAGCAGCGATGGAGGTCCGCAGGACCTTCTTTTCGCGTTCCTCCATCCAGGTATCCGATCGCGGCTCTCCGTCTTTGAGCACATCGCCGAGCGCGGGTACCGCTTCCAGAAGCGACTGCCCAAACATCAAGTTTCGGGCGCCGTTTCGGGCGACCACTCGACCCGTCTCATCCACGACCGCCGCGATATCTGGCGCACCCCATTTACCCCGGGCTGGATCACCCATAAAGGCAACCACGTTTTCGGCGGCCTCGAACGCTCGTGTGCGCCGGCTGTTCAGGTCCAAACCCGCAAAAACGTCGCGTAGCTGCTTGGATTCGGCCCGTTCTTCAACCCGCTGCAGCAACTCGATGGAGCTCAGTCGAAACGAGCGGTCCAGCAGCACCTGGCTGTTTGCGATCCCCGCATCGACCTCGCGGTTCAGCTCGGATCGAAGCTCGCCGCGTACCATCTGGAAACCGACGAAGCCCAGCACGACTACGATCGCGACGTTGCCGGCGATTATCTTCAGCCGCATCTACGCATCTCCTGTACAGGCTCAGTTTTGGGACCGCGGCCCCACCCCACGTCCGGAAAATGCGCACTACCGAAGCACTGGATATCCGTTCAAGGCCACCTTCCCGTTTCGCCGGCTCCGACCACCTCTGGCTGCGTTGCTTCTCCTCGAAACACCACGCGTGCTCCTCGTCGTCGCGCCCTTGCCAGCGGCGCCCGGCCCTCGCCGATCCGGGAGCGTTATTCTTAGAGCGTTGTTCTCAGGGCGGATCCCGAACGCGCTCCGGTATGCGGCTGCGGATTCCGGAATATCATCGGCTGGTCAACAGGGTCAAGCACCGCCGAGATCACGGGCTACCTTGGCGCCCCGGAAAGGGCCACGGCCAAGCTTCGATGGCGTCTCGTGCGGTGCCTGGGCTGCGGACTCGGCCGCAATCGCAGCCGCCTCCGCCATGCGGGTGCCCATCGATGGGGTGGCCCCGAAGTCCGTCACCGATGCGGGCTCGGCGTTGCCCTGCCCGCGCCGGACCGGCGCCGAGGCCGTTGGTCGAGCCCGGCCGAAAACTAGTGAGGCAGGTGCTGACGTGTACAATTGCCCTCTCCGCCGAGTCGGCCCTCGAGGACGTTCTCGCTCATGCAGGCTCCCTCGTGCACGTCCCAGCACCAGCGCCCATCCGAACGCAACGCCTGATTCCCAGCGCACCACTTGGATTGAGGGCGGCGCTGTGAGCTCGTGGAATGTGATCTGCGACAGCGCGGAGCTCGCTGTCGAATGTGCCAACGGCGCCCGTGGACTGGGACTTGCCATTGCACCACGTATCAGCAGAGCTGCCGTGAAGGACGCCTTGAGCTCGCTCAAGACCCATGAGCCAACGGCACTCGGACTGCTGCAGCCGCCGTCGTTGGACCAGGTGGTACACCTGGCGTACGTTGCTCGCGGTCAGGGACAGCACCTCGTGCTAGCCGTGCTCAACAAGCAGGAAAGCGCCTCGACCACCCGCGACGCGGCCCTGGACCTGGGGATCTGCGCGGTGGACGAAGTCCGCCCCTTGTTGGCGCTGCTCGCCCTGTTGCGAGCTGGCGCCCGAGCGCCCTGGACCGCCAAGCTTGGGCGTCTGCCCGACGCGGATCGTCAACGGCTGCGCGCCGCCGTGCGAAGCGGGTCGGACTCCGATGGGGAGCTGCAGCGCGTGGATGACGCTGTGCTGACCTGGAAGTCTGCGGCAGATGCGGCACCAGTCGCCCTGGGCGAAGCCAGGGATGTCGCCGCCGCCCTCGCTGCTCTTCGTACCACCTGCGATACCACTGCCGAAGTGGAGTCAACCGTGGATGGTGTGGAATCCCAGGCCGTGCTGGACGTGATCTACGGCCCTCGGCGTGCGCTCTCCGATCCCGCGAGCAAGGCGGCCCTGCGTCCCTATGGGCTTCCATTGCCGGTCGAAGAGCTCTGTACCAGCGCGTCGCGCGCTGCCGCGGAAGCGAGTCGCATTGGGTTTCCAGTGCGGATCGCGCTCGCTTCACCCGACCTGCGCATTTGGGAGCATCCCGACCTGACCGTCCAGATGGTGGACAACGCTGCCCGAGTGCGCGAGGTGTTCCGCTTGCTCATGGGCCTCGGGCAACAGCGAGCGCCTGGGGAGCGCCTGCTGGGTGTGACCGTGGCCTCCGCGACGATCGCCCGTGCCTTGCTTGGTGTTGCGGCCTCGCCACTCGTGAGGGGCCGGATCGCCATGCAGATCGGCTTCGCAGACCCGCACGGGGCGGCATCTGGAGACGCAACGACGCTGGTGCTGCCGGCTCCCATCTCGGCCATCGCCCGTGGGCTTGCTCGCCTGCGTGGCGCACGTCTCGTGCTGGATAGCAGAGCCGCGGTCCGTGACGCGAACGTCGAGTCGATCGCTGACGTGCTTTTGCGCCTGGCGGCGTTCATGAACGACCGCCGAGCAGAAGTCGAAACGGTAGAGATGCGTCCGCTCGCGCTGTTGCCGGACGGATCGGCGGAGGTCCGAGAGGCATTGGTCATGGTGGGGGACGCCTTCGAACGGCGGATGCTGCGCGGGGGACTGCCGTGATGCTCACAAGTTTGGCAGCTCGGACTCGAGATATACTGAGTAGACGGTGATTGTCCCCCGGAGGGATTCGGTCGTGTCGAACGCGCGCCAGCCCCGCCGTTCAACGATGCGCGTCGCGGCGTCGGTCGACATGTAGAGCTGACTGAAGCCGAGCCGCCGGGCCTCTTTTTCTAGAGCAGCCACCAACATCGTGCCGATCCCTTGACGCCGATAGGTTGGAGCAACGAGAAACGCCGCGCCCCAGGGCGTCAACTCCGGGTGTGAAATCGACTCCGACTTGAGCGAGATGCAGCCGGCGATGTCCCCGGCATCAGTAGCCGCGACAAGACAGATAGGAAGTGCATCTCGGTTCATCGATTCCCGAAGGTCCGCTTCGGCGTTCCCTGGTCCATCGGATCCGTAGTAAGGGCGCCACTCATCGACGAACCAATCAACCAACGTTGCCAGAGCATCCTGCGTGTCCGCGAGATACCGGATTCGGATGTCCGCCTCGCGAGTCATGAGCCGGGGCTCGGTTCCCCACCGGCGTCGTGCTCTGCGATTGCCTTCGCAAACGCTGGCTGGCGGCGGACTCGGGATTCGTGCGCCCGCAGGTAGCGCCCGGTGTGCGAGCTCGGAGCCCGCATGAGGTCGTCCGGAGTTCCGCTGGCAACCACTCGACCCCCCTGACCGCCCCCTTCCGGGCCCAGGTCGACGATGTAGTCTGCCGCCGCGATCAGATCCAAATGGTGCTCGACCACAACCACCGTGTTGCCGGCGCTCACCAACTCGCGCAGCACGCTCAAGAGGACGGCTACATCGCTGAAATGCAGTCCGGTCGTGGGCTCGTCCAACAGGTAGAGGGCACGTCCACTTGCGCGCCGCTGAAGCTCCTTGGCGAGCTTGAGTCGTTGGGCCTCGCCCCCGGACAGCGTGCGCGCGCTCTGGCCGAGCTCCAGATAACCAAGGCCCACTCGTCGAAGGCCGGCGAGCCGATCACGTATGGGCGTGAACGCGGCCAGCAGTTGCAGAGCGTCGTCTGCGGTCAGCGACAACACGTCCGCGATGCTGTGGCCTCGGTACTGGATCTCGAGCGTCTCACGATTGTAGCGAAGCCCCGAGCATTGCTCGCAGCGCACGTACACATCGGGCAGAAAGTGCATCTCGACCCGCAAGGTCCCATCACCCTGACAAGCCTCGCAGCGGCCGCCCTTCGCGTTGAAGCTGAAGCGACCAGGGGTGTAGCCACGAGCACGGGCTTCTGGAAGCGCTGCAAACACCTCGCGCAGTGCCGTGAGCACGCCGGTGTAGGTCGCCGGATTGGACCGCGGTGTGCGGCCGATCGGTCTCTGATCCACATGCACCACCCGGTCTAGGCCCTCGAGGCCACGGATGACCGCTCCACCTGGCGCCGCGCGCGCGTTGTGCAGCCGCTCGCGAGCCAGCGGCAGCAACGTGTCCATCACCAGGGACGACTTGCCGCTCCCGCTCACCCCCGTCACGCAACACAGGGCACCCAAGGGCAGTTTGACACGTGGCTCCTTGAGATTGTGGATCGAGGCGTTGTCGATCGTCAGCCAGCCTTTGTGGCGCCGCTCTTCTTGTGCGATGCAGTCTACCCGCTTGCGCCCGGCAAGATACTGGCCTGTCGGCGACTGCGGGTCGTGAGCGATCTGATCCGGAGTGCCCGCTGCGACCAGACGGCCGCCCTGGCGACCGGCGCCGGGACCCATGTCCGCTATCCAATCTGCGGCGAGGATCGTATCTTCGTCGTGCTCGACCACCAGGACGGTGTTGCCTCGGTCGCGCAGGTTGGCGAGCGCCTGCAGCAACCTGGCGTGGTCGCGCGCGTGCAGTCCGATGGAGGGTTCGTCGAGCACGTACAGCACTCCAACCAACCCGGAGCCGAGCTGCGTTACAAGCCGTGAGCGCTCCGCCTCGCCGCTCGACAGCGTCGCGGTGGGACGATCGAGCGACAGGTAGGAGAGGCCCAGATCGACGAGCAATCTCAGCCGAGTGATCACCGCGTCGAGGGGCTGTTGCGCCATCGCCGCCGCGCGGGGGCCGAGCTCGATCGAAGCTAGAGACTGCAGCGCCTCGGCCAGGTTCGCCCCAGCCAGGTCGGCTATGCTCTTGCCCGCGACCCTTACGTGGAGCGCTTCAGGTCTGAGACGCGCCCCCGCGCAAGCTCGGCAGACCTCCGTGCGGGCGCAGGCATGCAGCGCGGCAGGCGCATCGTCGCGCCCCTCGAGCCCAGCTTGCCCCAGCTCGTGGCGCCGACCTCGCCGGCTCAATTCGGCGATCACACCGGGATGCCCCCCGCGACCGGACTGTTGCACGTCGCCGTGCAGTATGCGATTCCTGAGCCGCTCGTCGAGCGACTGCCACGGTACCGCCGCATCGACCCCGTATGCCGTGATCAAGCGCTTGAGCATGCGGCGGTAGGCAATACCGTTCGCGGGTCCCCAGGGCGCGATTGCGCCGTCCTGCAGGCTCAGGGTTGGATCGGGGACGATGAGGGCCGGGTCGAAGTGCAATTGGACGCCCAGGCCGCTGCAATCCGGGCAGGCCCCGGCCGGGCTGTTGAAGGAAAACGAGCGGGGCGACAGCTCCGGCACTACTTCGCCGCATGGAATACAGGCGAGCTTCGCCGACATCGTCATGGACGCAAGGCCAGCCGGCGCGATGCGCACTACGTCGTTGGCAACGTTCAGGGCCAGCTCGACAGCCTCCGTAAGCCGCTGGCGCACGCCAGGCTTCACCGATAGCCGATCGACAAGGACGTCGAGGTCGTGGCACCGTTTCAGGTCGTTGCCCGGGATCTCATCCAGACTGAAAGCCTGACCGTCTATCGTCACGCGCACGAAGCCCTGGCGCCGCAATTCGTCCAGCTTCTGCGCCGGGTCGCCCCGGCTTCGACTGAGCACCGGCGCCTGGACGCTGAATCGCGTACCTTCGGGCAGCGCCAAGACGCGGTCCACGATCTGCTGCACGGTGAAGCAGGTGATCGGGCGGTCGCACTTCGGACAGTGCGGTTGACCGACGCGGGCGAAGAGCAGGCGCAGGTAGTCGTAGATCTCTGTGGCGGTGCCAACGGTCGAGCGCGGATTGTCGCTCGGTGGCCGCTGCCTTACAGAGATCGCTGGCGAGAGCCCCTCGATGGAATCAACGTCCGGCCGCGGCAGCTGACCAACAAAACGGCGCGCGTACGCGCTAAGCGACTCTACGTACCGCCGCTGCCCCTCGGCGAAGATCGTATCGAACGCCAGCGAGGACTTGCCCGATCCGCTCGGCCCGGTGATGACGACCAGGCGATCGCGCGGGAGGCTCAGGTCGATGTTCTTGAGGTTGTGCTCGCGAGCGCCGCGAACGACGAGCTGACCGCTCACGGCCGACCCCTGCGCGCGGCTGGGCGGCATCACCCAGCGCCCCTCGGATCGCCCGGCTGGGCACTGCGCGGCACGCGCTCGACCGCAGGATCGGTCGCCGTGCCGGACGCGGGGAGTCGGAGCTCGGGGCGACCTCTGTCGCGGGCAAGTCGAGCGGCCATGCGCAACGCGGCTGTCATGCTGCCGGGATGGACCTCGCCGCAGGCCGATGCCTGATACGCCACTCCGTGATCCACGCTCGTTCGAACAAAGGGCAGGCCCCAGGTCACGTTGACCGCCCGGGCCCAGTCGAGCAGCTTGGAAGCGATGGTGGCCTGGTCGTGGAACATGGCGACCACGCCATCGACCGCTCTCGAAGCAGCCAGACGCAACGCTGCCTCTGCTGGAAGCGGTCCGATGAGCTCCAGACCCGGTATGGCCTCCTCGGGTTCTCCGCGTAGCTGCTCAAGCACCGGCACGACGACTTCCGCCTCCTCGGTTCCGAGCAGGCCGCCCTCCCCTGCGTGGGGATTCACACCGGTGACCGCGATCGTCACCGGCCCCCTGCGTCCGACGCCCAGAGCTCGCAGCGCGCGGGCCAGATGACGCACGCTACGAGCAACACGGGTGCCCCGAACCTGTCGGGGCACATCGGCCAGCCGCAGGTGGGTCGTAGCCAGCGCCAGTCTCAGGCGACGTCCGAGGAACATCATGGTTACCGCGTCGGGAGCCAAGCCTGAAACCTGCGCCAGGTACTCGGTGTGACCCGAGAACCCGGGTTTGACGTAGCTGACCGCCTCCTTGCTCACCGGGCCCGTAACCAGGGCTCGAGCCCTTCCCTGCACGATCGCATGCAGCGCGGCGTCGAGCGCGGCCAGCTGGGCGCGGCCTCCATCCACGCTGGGGCGGCGCAATCGCACGGTGGCTTCGCTCACTGCGCCGGTATCCGCCAGCCCCAGGGTTCCTTTCACCAGCTGGAACGGCGAGCTGGGTTCGAAGTATCTTATCTGACTCGGGGTGAAGCCTGCACGCAGCGCGAGCATCTTCAGCCTGGAGGCGTCACCGAAAAGAACGACACGCTCCGACGCGGCCACGGCTCGCGCAGCCCGCACGGAAACCTCCGGCCCGACACCGGCCGGATCCCCCACAGCCACCGCCAGAGGCATCATCCGTGTCCCGATCGACCGCCCCAGCTACTACGGTCCCCTCTGAGCGGCAAGCGCAGCGGGGCCGTCCGAGGATGCTAGCCCTGCCCGGTCGGGCGGGCAAACCCGGGGCTCGACTCGGGCAACTCTGCTCGACTCGAGCCTGTCTGTTCTTGATCGTTGACGCGACCCATGGCAAGGCACAGCACGTGACGTCATCAAGAAGCTGGAGACTCGAGACGATCTCCTCACGACATCCCCCGCAAACATGCGCGGTGGAGGCAGAACACTGGATGGCGGCGCTGCTGCAGGGCCGCCGGCAGCTTGGCCAATCAGCAGCCTTTCCCTACGGCGCAACCTGTGTGCTGGAATCCACAGGCGCTGTGGCCGTGCTCGATCCCGCAAGCCGTCAGCGCGTTGACGTGATGCCGGCTACATCGCCAGCTGCGGCCGAGACCGCCCTAGCCGAGGTCGCCAAGACCGAGGTCGCCAGAGCCGAGGTCGCCAAGACCGAGGTCGCCAAGACCGCGACCGCCCTAGCCGAGGTCGCCACAGCCGGGGTCGCCACAGCCGAGAGGGCAGGAGCCGAGGCCAGGCAGGAGCTCCGCCCGGAGACGGTGCCCGAGGAAGAAGCTGTCAGTGCCCCCGGCGACGACGAGCTGCTGGTCGAGGTAGCGCTGGCCGAAACCCCTGACGACGAGGAACAACCCGCGCAGAGCGCCGAGACTTCCCGGGCGGCGCCCGCAACGCTGGCGCTGCAAACGCCCGCCTCCCCACATGCCGAGCCACCTCCGCCGGAGGTGCCCGAGCAAGCCGGCGGCGGAAGAGTGCCAGCGCCAGACGCAGCAGCTCAGCCGCCGCCCGACGAGGCTGAGCTCTTCGATATCGAGATCGCGCTGCCCGTCGAGACCTCCCCGGCAGCGCCGGCACAGCCTCTGGAAGGCCCGCAGCCCGGGCGAGTTGCGACGGAGGGCTTCGATGTGATCCTGTCACGCGAGGAGCAACCGACCAAGGAAAACCCGCTCACGTACCGGGAACGCAGCTACTACGTCGCGGACGAAATCGACCTCGTCGCTGCCGAGGAGTTCTTGCAGGGCCAGCTGCGACGGCTTCAGGGCGAGCTGGAAGCCGCGCCGCGCGGCAAATTCATCAATCTGGCGGCCTTCGACCATCGCTGGAGCCAGCGACCGGAGCGCCCGCCGATCATCATGCTGCAGTGGAAGGACTGGCACGGGCAGGCCCGGCTGAGCTTCCCCGGACCGCGCAGGCGCAAGACACCGCTGGCGCAGCCCGGCCAAGACGAGCGTCTAGCCGAAGCGTTCGAAGCGCTGCAGGAGCTCGCGTTCATCGCTACCCCGCGGGATGCGCTGCAGTTCGTGGTGAAGATGTTGCGCAAGACCATCCCCGCGATCGCCACAACCGCCAGCCTCTACGACATCAACACGGACGAGCTTCGGGTGGTTGTCGCCGAGGGCCCCGAAGCCGAGCAGCTGCAGGGACGCACGATCCCACTGGGCGCCGGAATTGCCGGGGCCTCGGCACGGGTCGGTGGAAAGCCCTCGACCGTCCTGTCTCCGGCCGAAGACAGTCGCTACCGCGAGGAGCTCGATGGACGCCCGGGGCTCGAGGTGCGCAGCATGCTATTGTGCCCGGTAGTCCACGAAGGTCACCTGCTCGGGATGCTCCAGTTGCTGAACCGTCTGGACGCGGAGCGCTTTAGCAAGGACGATCTGCATCTAATCAACTATGTCGCCTCGCGACTGGCTGAGTTTCTACACCATGCCAGGATTCGGGCTGGCGCTCAGATCTAGGGGCCCGTCCAAGAGACGATTACCAGTCGGAACGAATTTCGGGAATCGGAGGATTCTCGGGCGTTGCCCCACGGCGCGGAGCGGAGCGCGCGGCCCCTCGCCGGGTTGCGGCACCGCGGCTCGAATCGACACGGCGCCTCGAATCGACACGGCGCCTCGAATCGACACGGCGCCTCGAATCGGCACCGCGGCTCGAATCGGCACCGCGGCTCGAATCGACACGGCGGCTCGAATCGACACGGCGGCTCGAATCGATTCTGCTCGGTATGGGAGCGCGCGAACGGTCACGGGATCGCTGCCCAACGCGCGGGACGAGCTTGTGCGCAACCGACTTGAGCGAATGCGCTCTACCCCCGCTTTGAGACATCGTGGACACAGGCTTCGGGTGCGGGTCTGCTCGCCCGGCGGGTGATGCGACTGGAGTGGCAGCATCCTGCAGAGGCCGCGGCATCGCCTGCTCGGCGCCACCAGGATCGGCGTTCGCAGCCGCCAGCCGCGCTGCAATCCGAGCCGAAGCAGCAGCTGGCACCACCCGTTCGGCACCCTGGTGGGCTCGCCCGAACGCAGACACGCTTTCCGCAGCAGGCGAGGCGGTACGACTCCGTTCAACAGTGACCGCTGGTGCATCGATCGCCGCCGGTTCCTGTGTGGATCCAACCAACAAGCTGGAGCCGAAGCTCCACGCCCCGAGCCCGACCAGCGCCATCAGAGCCGCGAACAAGGTGGGATGCCGAAATCTGCCCAGCACCCTGGGACGAGACCACTGCGCAGCCCCGTCAACCCCTTGAACGGATGAGGCCGGGCCCCCCGCACTCCGGCCATGCTGTTGGTCTGCAGTGCGGTCGACACCCTCGAGCTCCGCGGCGCACCAGCGCTTCCAGTCAGGCAGCCCAAGGGGATCCGGATCCAGAGGCACTTCCAAGTCGTCGGCCAGGGCGGTCGTAAGAAGTGCCCGAGCGAACTCCCGCATGCCGGGATAGCGCGCTCGTGGCTCCATCTTCAGAGCCCGATCGACAGCGGCCGCAAGCCGTGGTGCCAGAAAGGGCGCAGCGTCGCTCAGGCTCGGGGCAGGCTCGTGGACGATCCTCGACAGAACCACCGCAGGGGTGGGCCCCTCGAAAGGGCAAGTTCCGGCCAGGCAGCGATAGAGGATCGCTCCCATGGCCCAGACGTCCGCCGCAGCGCCCACCTCCGCGCCGCTGGCCTGCTCTGGCGCCATGTAGCGGGGCGTTCCCACGATGGCCCCGGCGCCCGTGACCGAAACCTCGTCGAACACCTTGACGATGCCGAAATCTAGCAGCTTCGGCTGCAGCCTATCCGGCTCTCGAGAATCGCGGCGCAGGAAGATGTTGTCTGGCTTCAGGTCGCGGTGGACCATGCGAACGTCGTGCGCGCTCGCTACCGCGCCGATCACCGGAAGCAGGAGCTCCAGGGTTTCGGCCACCGGGAGTGCGCCGCGCTGTGCCAGCTCCTGCTCGAGCGTGCGGCCTTCGAGCCGCTCCATCACGAGAAAGGGGGAGCCCTCGGCGTCCTGGCCCATGTCCAGGACATCCACCACGTTGGGGTGACGCAGGTTCGTGGCTGCGCGTGCTTCGCGCAGCAGTCGCTTCTTGCGGTCCGGTGCACCGCCGTCGCTTACGTTCAGCACCTTGACCGCCACCGCGCGGCCGGTCCAGGTGTGCGTCGCCGCGTAGACCACCCCCATGCCGCCCTGCCCGAGCACGCCGTCGATCCGGTACTTGTCGGCCAGCGTGCTCCCGATGCGCTCCTCAGGTGTCAGAATCGGCACGACCCCAAGTGTACTCGGGGTGTGTCCCGACCGACAGCCGGCAACCGGGCCGCGCTCGAGTGCAGCGCTCTCGGCCGATGGCCAGCTAGTATCCGTCCCGAAACTCCGGACCGAGCATGGCGCAGCGCCGCGGGGTCGGATGGCGTGTCGGCGAACCGAGGAAATGCAGCGCATGCGGCTGCCCCAGTCAATCGGGTTTTCATGCGGTCTTCTGGGCGAGCGCGCCCGCAGGAATCGCCCGAGGAGTACTGCTCGGC
>JAKSBK010000579.1 GCA_022361155.1 Pseudomonadota bacterium | reverse complement strand
GGGTGGGAACGAAATTTCACACCCCGAGGGGTCGAGTCCGGTGGCTTCGGCAGCGGCAGTATCGCCTTGCTTGCGGCGGGATCCTGTTCGCATCCCGTCCGCGCTCGGCATCGGAAAAAGGCTCACGCGAATCGACGTGGGAACTCATCGACAATTGGAGAGGTTACGTATGACGCCGCATCGAAACAGACTGGCTTTCGTACACCACCCCTGGGGTATCCCCTCAGTGTCAGAAGGGTGGCGCACGGCCGCCGGAGGCATACCTAGATACACTAGCTCGGCGAGGCGTGACGCTTCTCCGGTGAGCGAGCCGCCTCCTCCAGTAACTCAGCGCTGCAAGTGGGCGTAGATGCCTGACAACATGGGAGGTTCCACATGAGAATGGTTCCGCATAAGTTATCCGTAGTGCTGGCGCTCATGAGCGCCAATGTGCTGGGCTGCGTCAACCCCGATGCCGACGAGTCGCAAGCCATAGCTGTGACTACCGCAGCGCTTACCGTACCCGCATTCGACATTCTTCAATTCCCTACCGGAAACTACGCCGAGTCGTCGGGTGCCTGGTTTTACGACGAGGGCAGCGATCCCGACGTAGAGGGTGAGGTGATCGTGGCCGTTAATCAGCCAGAATTTGCTTATGCGTGCCTCAAGAACGCGTACGCCGTTAGGTGTGACGATTGGTCGACTCCTTCCAACCCAGGCGGCGGTATCGATCCTACCTTGGCCGCCGATCTCAACGGTACCAACGAATTCTTCAAGCTGTCCGGAATAGGCAACGCAATCTACTTGGACCGATCGACAAATCCTTGTCCCGGGGACCACCAGACCTGCGATACTTCCACTGCTCCGACATGGACGACCTGTGCCTACGATGGGTCCGATCCGAGCCTCGGCTTGCCGCCTCCAGGACACGACTATCCGAGTCTCATCGACCTACCGTCCAGCGCCGCCAAGAGCGACGATATGTGGTTCGTAACGTGGTACGGTCCTCCGGGGTTTCCGCCACCAAACCCGACGATCGTTGCAGGTACTTTCGGCAATCCCACGAGCACCTGCAAGCCTATCTCATGGTGGGCCATGCCAGTGGATACCCCGAGGATGCTTCCGCGAGCGGTGGCCGTGAGGTCGGAGCTTTGGATCGTGTATTATGATACCCAACGGAACGAAGTTAGATTTGTCAAGTTCGACACGGTTGCCAAGACGTGGAGTCAGTCCAAGCGAGTTGGACCAGCGGCGGCCCTGCCGGCATTAAACGGCTGTCTTCGCTCGACGCTCCATGGGATTGCGGACAACAGGAGGCGAGAGTTCCCCCAGCCTCGAATCGACGTGAGCGATCGGAACGCCACGAATCCTGTTGCAGTCGTGACCTATGGGACACCGGGCTCGGGCAACTGCGCGACAGAGCAAGAGACGCACATCTACCGCAGTGACGACGGCGGGGATAGCTGGACCTGGGAGGTGGTGTACGGATGCGTAAACTCCGCTCATCCTACAGTGAAGTTCTACAGATCGCCTGGCGGCGCATCATCGGGCAAGGTACACGTGATGCTGCAGGCGGAATGTGGAACCTCACCCAAGGGGGGCAAAGGCTTGTGCGTGGCACAGTCGGTTAGCAACGATTTTGGTCTCAACTGGTCGGGGTGGTATACGGCTGAAGAAAACTTGTTTTCTGGCAATTTGATCGGTCCCCCGCTTTGTTATTGGGGCGAGTACGATGGCATCGTGCCCGACGTAAGAAACGAGACGATGTTATACCACTGGGGTGACATGGATACTACAATGTACAGGACGCGCGGAATGGGCGTGGAACCGTAAGCCAGAGTGGGAGATGGACCAATGGAAACGGACCCAAAGAGAGTTTTCATTTTCGTACTGCTCGTGCTGTCTGGCTGCGCCGGTGACAAGCGCGAACCTGTGGGTAGTGATGTCGGCCTGAAACGCGAGCAACTCACAGCGCCGGAAGGTGGTACCGCGGCGCAGGCTGGCAGGCCGGGGCAGCGCGTGCCCGACCAAGCTGACTCCGAGCCGGGCATAGGCGAACCCTGTGACCGAACCAAGGACGGGTGGCAACGACCGCAGTTCGGTACGCAAGAGGCGGTAGACCGGGCCTCTGAGGCGAGAGGAACGGTCCCACATCAGGTGCCTCGTGCTAGCGACGAGATCACGGATGTAATAGATATGCCCTTGGGTACGAAGTACTGCCTGGTGGGCATCTCCTATCCGAAGGGGTACATGACAGCTACCTGCAGGGCAGACGCAGACTGTCCGGATAAGGCTCGATGTGTCGGTAACTTGTGTCGCCGACCCTGCGATAACGATTCGGAGTGTGAGGGCCGCAGTAGGTGCTACGGCGCTCCAGGATCAGTACGATTCTGTTCCTGTGGCGACTGCGTGCGAGATTTGCTACATTAGCGCGAGTTGCTACAAGTGAGAAATAGGGGTCAAGAGGGGACCGATAGCATGAGCTCGATGAGCTTGAGGGGCGCGACATGCGGAGCGTTGTTGCCTGTGAGCGCTTTTGTCACGGGCTTTGCTTCATGCGATGGTGGGGGCTCGTCAGGTGGTATTGATGCGGGTATTGGAGGCATGGAGGCCGGTATCCAAGCCGGTATGGATGCGACGGGAGTCGGCTCGGGGGGTACCGACGGGGCGCTGAGTGCTATTGGGGGGCCCTGTCGTCGCGAGGACTATCCCCCTCAGAATAATTTCGTGCCGCCGGGAGTACTTTTTTGCCTGGTCGGTCCTT